>CANODN010000167.1 GCA_947564765.1 uncultured Roseburia sp.
GTATCCCTTTATGTGCTGTAATACGCACAGTAACAATGAAATACCCTTCGGGTATCCCTTTATGTGCTGTAATACACACAGTAATAATGAAAGGAGTTTATTATGAACTATGGAAAAAATAGTACTCGTAAGAGGGAAAAAGAGCTTACTTCCAAAGGTACTATGATTCGCAGAAAATTCAATCTCATATTTTTAAAAACACTGCTGATCTGTTTCATTGCAGTCGGCGTCATCGGATGCTGCGCAGGAATCGGCATTGCCAAAGGCGTTATTGATGCGGCGCCTGAGATTAATCTTGACGATGCCACTCCTACCGGTTTTCTTTCTGTCGTACTGGATACAGAAGGAAATCAGACTGCCCGGCTGGTAGCTACCGGTTCTAACCGTGTCTATGCCACCATTGACGAGATCCCTATCAATCTTCAGCATGCATTTGTTGCAATTGAAGACGAACGTTTCTATGAACATAACGGCATTGATCTAAAGGGTATTCTCCGTGCCGGAATCAGGGGCATTACAAGCGGACATTTTTCAGAGGGCGCAAGTACGATTACGCAGCAGCTTTTGAAAAACAATGTATTTACCAGCTGGACCAGTGAAACCGCACTTGCAGACAAATTCAAACGAAAGATTCAGGAACAGTATCTGGCTATACAGCTGGAAAAAAAGGTCTCCAAAGACTGGATTCTGGAAAATTACTTAAACACCATTAACCTCGGACAGAATACACTGGGCGTTCAGGCAGCGTCAAAACGATATTTCAACAAAAATGCATCAGAGCTTTCTTTGTCTGAATGTGCCGTAATTGCCGCTATTACTCAGAATCCTTCCGGCCTTAATCCCATCAGCCACCCAGACAAGAATCTGGAACGAAGAAATAAAGTACTGGACAATATGCTGAAGCATGAATATATTACGCAGGAGGAATATGACGAGGCCATTGCAGATGATGTTTATGACCGCATCCAGATCGTCAATACCGCTGTGGAAGAGGAATCCGTAACTTCTTATTTTGTAGATGCACTGACAGACCAGGTCATTCAGGATTTAATTGATTTAAAGGGATATACGGAAACACAGGCATACAAAGCACTCTATAACGGAGGCCTTACAATCTATTCTACGCAAAATCCCGCTCTGCAGGCAATCTGTGATGAAGAGGTCAATAATCAGGATAATTATCCTCTGTCTCCAAAATACTCCTTCTCCTACCGTCTGACCATCGAAAAGCCGGATGGAACTTATGCAAACTATAGCGAACAGACGATGCTTTCCTATTATCAGTCTTCTAACAGCGAATACGATATCAATTTCTCATCCATCGAAGAAGCACAGGCAGCTATCGACCAATATAAGGCAGACATCATGGAGGAGGGCGACAAGATTGTAGAAGCAGGCGAAACAGTCACCTTTACCTTACAGCCGGAAGCAGCCCTTACCCTGATCAATCAGGAAACCGGAGAAGTGGCAGCCATTGTAGGCGGAAGAGGCGATAAAACCGCAAGCAAAACATTAAACAGAGCCACAAATACGGCAAGGCAGCCTGGTTCCACCTTTAAGATCCTGGCAGCTTATGCACCTGCTCTCGACAGCGGAGGCCTTACTTTGGCATCGGTACAGGATGATGCCCCTTATTCCTATGAAAACGGAACCTCCTTACGAAATTATGACAATTCCTTCCGGGGATTTACCCCATTGCGGGAAGCCATCACCCATTCCATTAATATTGTTACCGTCAAAACTCTGACAGAAATCGGCACCAGCTTAGGCTACAGCTATTTACATGATTTTCGGTTTACGACACTTGTAGATGACGACAATAATCAGGCCCTGGCTTTAGGCGGCATTACAAAGGGTGTCACCAACCTGGAGCTGACTGCAGCATATGCCTCCATTGCCAATCACGGCACCTATATTAAACCCCGGTTTTATACCAAAATTCTGGATCATGACGGTAATATCTTAATCGACAATACGCCTCAGACACACGGCGTACTGAAGCCTTCTACCGCATGGCTTCTGACAAACGCCATGCAGGATGTCGTAACAAAGGGGACCGGTACTGCCGTAAATTTCGGAAACATGGCCATTGCCGGCAAAACCGGTACGACCACCAAAAACAGAGATGCTTTGTTTGCCGGATTTACTCCCTATTACACCTGTGTTGTCTGGGGTGGTTATGATGACAATACGCCTCAGGACAGCGGCACGACCTCTTATCCGAAAGCCATTTGGAGAGCCGTGATGCAGCGGGTTCATGAGAATCTGGAATACAAGGATTTTACAATGCCGGATGATATTACGACTGCAACCGTATGCAAAAAATCCGGCAAGCTGGTGGTTGCCGGTCTTTGTGACGCCGATCCCAGAGGCAGCATGGCATCAACGGAATATTTCGCTGAAGGAACCGTTCCCACCGACTACTGTGATCACCATGTCAACGTAACAATCTGTGCAGAATCGGGCATGCTGGCAACTGACTTTTGTCCAGACCGTGTAGGAGGCGTCTATATTACCGGAGGCACTCCGGGTTCCGCCGATGATCCATACCTTTTGGCAGAAGGCTCTGCTACCAATACATGTCCCATACATCTTTCCCCTGCTGCTCCGGCAGCTCCGGAGCCCGTTCAGGATGTCATCAGTGAACCGAAAAAGAAAGAATCCGGCGGCAAGAAAAAGAACCGGTAACCATTCCGCAGCAGAAAAAGACCGATACCCCATACAACAATGAGGGTACCGGTCTTTTTTACCGTACTGTCTTACCTGTTTCTTTCTGAAAATGAACAATTCCTGTACGATCCAAAGCAAGCATCAGCGCCGGAATCAGTACCAGCTGAAGGATGATTCCCGGAATCGCATTAATAAAAGCTCCCGCCATAAACATCTTCCAGGTAAAGGCCTCCCCTGTCATACCAACCAACAGGATCTGTACCATTCCCCAGACAATCCGGCCGCCCAGCATGGCAGTGATCAGCGCGCGATACAAAGACACGATACACTTCCATCTGGAATGTTCATAAAGAAACCCTGCAATGATTCCATAGGCGGCCAGTTCAAATGCCATAGAAATACAGGACGGCATTGGCGGCATCCCGAATACTGCATACCGAAACAGCGGCAGTATAAATCCGACAATACCGCCACACTGCCAGCCGCAGATCAAACCGCACACCAGAACTGGAATGTGCATCGGCAGCAGCATACTGCCGATCTGCGGAATCTGCATCGTGAAAAA
Source organism: uncultured Roseburia sp. (assembly GCA_947564765.1). GTDB lineage: Bacteria > Bacillota > Clostridia > Lachnospirales > Lachnospiraceae > Roseburia_B. Next base: position 3,236 of record CANODN010000167.1, read on the forward strand.
AGGCAATGCCATGCCAATTGCCATAAGCATAGCCGATATTACCAGGTTTTGTGTCGATTTTCTTATCCTTGTCTGATTCATAGCAAATCTCCTTTCGCTTGGCCTTTCCCTGTATCTGTTTCATGAAAAGCACATCATACAAAAAATTCACTGGTATCCAGATTGATATCGCTGCGTTTCTCTACATCACAGCACTGATAATAATGTTCCTCAAAGGGCATCCACTGTTGTTCAAAAGCGGTAAAATAACTGCCCTCCCGTATTTGCAGGCGCCTTGTCTGCTCCTCTCTGGAGCAGGTCAGAAAAATTTTAAGCTGATAAGCCTCCCGAAGATGCGGATGATGGGAATAACTTCCTTCGATAATGTTCAGCCGCTTCGGGAAAACCCGGGATGATTCTGTTATCTGCCCCCTCTGGCAATCATAGGGACGATAGAGTACCGTCTGTTTCTTTTGAGCCGGTTCTAAAACCTCCTGGATGAATCGATTAAAATCAATATTTCCACCGGGAACTTCCTTCCAATTCCCGGAACGTTTTTCTAAAGGCAAATAAAAATCATCCATATGAAAAATGTTACAGTCAAAAATCCTGCCAAGAAGACCGGCAAAGCCTGTCTTTCCGCTGCCGCATCTTCCGTCAATGCCAATCATCACCGGATCTTCCTTTTCCATAAGTCCTGCAACTGCGGCAATCGCCGGAAAATACCCTGCGTATGCTCTCTTAAGAAGCCGGTAATGAGGATGATAAGCCTCCCGATAGCCCTGACTGTGATGAACCGGCGGACAGCCCCGGTTCTCCCAGGCCTTTAGCCATTCCTCCATTCCAGGTATATGCAGCTTCTGCAATTCTTCCATTTTACTGCGTAATCCCTCTGCAGATCCGCAATGCTCTCTTGCTGTCAGAAGGAATAATTCTGCCAGAATCTTAATTTCTGCCTCTGATTTACAAAAAGACAGAGGAAAACGGCATAACCCGCCTCCGATGGGTTCTATATTCTTTGGAACCGTATCGGAAGGAAGTTCTGCCATTTCCTCTTTCAAAAAGGTCAGCACGGACTGTTTTTCTGTCACAAGATGCTCCGGTCCGTATTCACTTTGAAATGCAAGCTTTCCGTAATCCTGTATTTCCATTTCGGGATATCTGGCTGCATGCTCTTCTACTATTCGGAAAAATGTATCGTTCATCTGCATATCCCCTGCGCTTTCTTCTGCCAGTGAATTTTCATTATAAATGATTGTAACGAAACCGACTTCGGATTGCAAGGTAAGAATCTAATTTTTTTCTATCATAGAAAAGGTAAGGATCACCTTAAACAAATCTCCGTCTACTACCAGCTCAAACGTCCCCTGCATCAACTCGGTAAGACTTTTTGCAATGGATAAGCCAAGGCCGCTGCCCTCTGTATTTCTGGAGCTGTCACCTCTTACAAAACGCTCCATTAATTCATCCGCTTCTATATTTAATGCATATTTAGAAATATTGCGGAAAATAATTCTGCCGGACTGCTCTGACTGTTCAATATTGACATACGCTCTGGTGGAGGGCTGGGCATATTTGCAGATATTATTCATCAGATTTTCAAAAATGCGCCACAGATGTCTGGGATCTGCCTGAATAATAAAAGGTTTGTCGTTTCCCTGCACCATAAGATCAATCTGATTTGCCTTTAATTTTTCTTCAAATTCTCCAATCGTCTGAATCAGCATGACATGCACGTCACAGCTTTCATAAACGACGGTCAGATTTCCGGTAGAGGCCTTCGACGCTTCCATAAGATCCTCAATCAGCTTTTTTAAGCGGCCGGACTGACGGCTCAATACTTCCAGATATTCCTGCACATTGGGATTGTTGATTTTTTATTACAGAAACAGGGTGTCACCAAGGATTTGAAAG
>CANODN010000168.1 GCA_947564765.1 uncultured Roseburia sp.
AAATCGTCAGACATGTAAATGATTACAAGATACTTTTAGTAGAAGCAAGACGGAACCGTACGATACACAAACGAATGCGGGAATATCTCTATGAAGTCACCCATCATGACAGCTTAGTCAGTGCGGTGCTTCCCATTGGAGATGGCCTGACGGTCAGTTCGAAAAAATAGACCTGGAGGAAAACAGATGAAACGTCCGGAATTGCTCATACCGGCCAGCAGCTTAGAGGTGCTGAAAACAGCCGTTATATTTGGAGCAGATGCAGTCTATATCGGAGGAGAAGCCTTTGGCTTAAGAGCCAAGGCTAGAAATTTTTCCATGGAGGATATGAAGGAAGGCATTGCATTTGCGCATGAACACGGAGTAAAGGTTTATGTGACGGCAAATATATTGGCGCACAACGCTGATTTAGAGGAAGTTGGAGTATATTTTAAAGAATTAAAAGAGATCCATCCGGATGCGCTGATTATTTCAGATCCCGGAGTGTTTGCCATTGCAAAGGAAGTGTGTCCGGATATCGAACGTCATATCAGTACCCAGGCGAATAATACCAACTACGGAACCTATCGTTTCTGGTATGAACAGGGGGCAAAGCGGGTGGTATCCGCCCGGGAATTGTCTTTAAAAGAAATTAAGGAGATCAGAGCCAATATTCCGGATGATTTGGAGATTGAGACATTTGTGCATGGAGCGATGTGCATTTCCTATTCGGGAAGATGCCTGCTCAGTAATTATCTCACCGGAAGAGACGCCAATCAGGGCGCCTGTACGCATCCCTGCCGCTGGAAATATTCCATTGTAGAGGAAAAGCGGCCGGGGGAATATATGCCGGTATTTGAAAATGAGAGAGGTACTTTTATTTTTAATTCCAAGGATTTGTGCATGATCGAATACATTCCGGAATTGATCGATGCGGGAATTGACAGCTTTAAAATAGAGGGCAGAATGAAAACGGCGCTGTATGTGGCAACGGTGGCCAGAACCTATCGGAAGGCAATTGACGATTGCCTGAAATCACAGGAGCTGTATCAAAAGAATCTGCCTTGGTATCTCAGTCAGATTTCCAATTGTACCTATCGTCAGTTTACCACAGGCTTTTTCTTTGGAAAGCCTTCCGAAGAAGCGCAGATTTACGATAATAACACATATTTGAAAGAGTATACGTATCTTGGGATTGTAGAGGGTGTCCGGGCAGACGGGCGCTGTCAGATCAGCCAGAGAAACAAATTCTCTGTGGGAGAGGAAATCGAGATTATGAAGCCGGATGGAGAAAATATTTCCGTGACCGTCCGGGGGATTTTTGACGAAGAGGGAACGTCTATGGAGTCGGCGCCCCACCCGCAGCAGAAATTATTTATTGAGCTTGGAACACCCGCAGCGTGTTACGATATTTTACGAAGAAAGGAAGCGTGATAGTCATGAAACAGGAAAAATATGTTGCATATGTGGGAACTTATACATATGAACACAGTATCGGAATCCACATTTATGATCTGGATGTGAAGCAGGGAAAAATGACAGAGCGGAAAGTGGTGAAAATCACAAACCCTTCGGATCTTATGGTTTCCCGCAACAAAGAATTTTTGTATTCCATTACAGACGATGGCGTCCGGGCTTTCCGTATTCTTCCGGATGGAGACCTGGAAAGTATAAATGAAAACTGGATCGGCGGTATGAGAGGCTGTTATCTGGATGTGGATGATGAAAACCGCTATGTTTTTGTAGGCGGGTATCATGACGGAAGAGTGTCTATGCTCCATCTGAATGCGGACGGTTCCATTGGTGAGGTGGCGGATGGCGTTTTCCACAAAGGCGTAGGCAGAACCGCTGCCGACAGAAGCTCCAGGCCTCATGTCAACTGCGTTAAGGTGACGCCGGACCAGAAGTATCTCTGTGCGGTAGACGGCGGTCTTGACCATGTAAAAGTATACCGGATTGATTATGAAAACGGAAAATTAAAGCTGGCGGACATTGTCCACAGCGATCTGGATTCGGCGCCCAAAATGATCCGTTTCAGCAAAGACGGCAGAAATGCCTATGTTTTAAATGAACTGGAAACTTCCGTTGATGTGTATAAGTATTATGTAGGAAAAGACGGAGCGGAATTTGAACGGATTCAGAAGGTATCCACACAGAAGGTAAAAAGCGACCATTGCAGTTCCCAGAATATGGAATTTTCCCTGGATGGAAAATATCTCTACTGTGCAAATGCGGGAACGACGGAGATGGCGATTTTTGAACGGGACGAAGAGACGGGAATTCTGTCTTTAAACAGCATCATCCCAATCAGTGGGGATTTCCCGAAGGCATTGGCCGTTTTTCCCGGAAACCGGCATTTTATCAGCCTGAATCATGAATCCAATGAAATCTGCACCTTCCGTATGGATTACGAGAAAAAGTATGCCCTTATGGACGGGAAACCGCTGAAGATCGACAAACCCAATTGTATCTATGTTCATAAACTGAAGGAAGAGTAAGGAGCAGAGCATGTCGATCGAGAGAGTAAGAGCGTATTTTAAGAAATACGGAATAGAAGAGAAAATACAGGAATTTGAGGTGTCCAGTGCAACGGTGGAGCTGGCAGCGGCGGCATTGTCCTGCGAGCCTGCGCGGATTGCAAAAACACTTTCCTTTCAGGTAGAGGATTATGCGGTTTTGGTGGTGGCTGCCGGAGACGCCAGAATTGATAATAAAAAATACAAAGCACAGTTTGGCACAAAGGCAAAAATGCTTTCCCCGGATGAGGTGGAAACACTGGTCGGCCATGCCGTCGGCGGCGTGTGTCCTTTTGCGGTAAAGGAAGATGTCAAAGTATATCTGGATGTATCGCTGAAACGCTTTGAGACGGTGTTTCCTGCCTGCGGCAGTTCCAACAGCGCCATTGAGCTTACGATTCCGGAGCTTGAAGATTATTCCGGGTATCTGGAATGGGTTGATGTGTGTAAGGATATAATGAAATAGATGAAAAAAAGTCTGTAACCGTTGTTTGCGGCTGCAGACTTTTTTATATGTGAAAAACGATCTTAACGTTACGATTTTTTGTAAAAATCACAAATCCGGTCTAATCGGGCTGTCATATTCAAAAGCAGGGCGTCACATATAGTAAGGGCCGCCATGGATTCCACTACGACAACGGCTCTTGGAACAATGATGGGATCGTGTCTTCCGTGAATGGAGATCTCAATATTTTCACCGGATTTATTTACGGTTTTCTGTGTGGATGCAATGGAAGGAGTGGGTTTTATTGCCGCACGGAAAACAATGGAGGAACCGTCGCTGATGCCGCCGAGTACGCCGCCGGAGTGGTTGGTCGCTTTGGCTGTTTCACCGGTATCTGTGATATAAAAGCTGTCGTTATTGGTACTTCCGCTTGCATGGGCGGCTGCAAATCCGTCGCCGATTTCAAAACCCTTGACAGCGCCGATAGAGAGAATCGCCTTTGCCAGATTTGCATCCAGTTTTTCAAAAACAGGATCGCCGATGCCGGCGGGAAGGCCCTCTATCACACATTCAATCATGCCGCCGGAAGAATCCTTAAGTTTCATGCAGTCTTCCAGATATTCCTGGGCTTTTTTTGCAGCGGAAGAATCCGGCATATAGAGGGGATTTTGGCCGATTTCATCCGGGTCAAAGGAAGAAATTTCAACCGGTCCGATGGATTTGGTGTAAGTTGTGAAGGAGATCCCCATTTGGGCAAGGAGCTTTGCGGCAACGGCTCCCGCGGCAACCCGGCCGATGGTTTCTCTGCCGGAGGAACGGCCGCCGCCCCGGTAGTCCCGGAAACCGTATTTTGTATCGAAGGTGTAGTCGGCATGTCCGGGCCGGTAGTAATTGGCAATATCGCCATAGTCTCTGGAACGCTGGTCCTGGTTAAAGACGACCATGGAGATCGGCGTTCCAGTGGTTTTGCCTTCAAAGATGCCGGAGAGGATTTCGGCGGAATCGGATTCCTTCCGCTGGGTGGTGTAACGGGACTGTCCCGGTTTTCTGCGGTCTAAGTATGTCTGGATGTCTTCTTCGCACAGGGCAAGGCCTGCCGGACAGCCGTCAATAACGACGCCGATGCCTTTTCCGTGGGATTCGCCCCAGGTGGTGATTTTAAATATATTTCCAAATGTGGAACCTGCCATGATGTACCTCCTGTATGTAAATGGTGAATGTTTTTCAGGAGTATTTTAGCATATTCTTTTCGGGAGGGGAAGATGAGAAAATATATGGGGCTTATATGCGGCATTTGACGGAAGCGGATGACAGGGGAGTTTTCATAATATCCGGAAGAGATCATAATATTTCTGGATGCATCCGTTATTTTTGATTTGGCATTAGCATATCATAAATGAGAAGATAGTTACTTTTGTGAAAAATGCTGAAATTAGCAAAACGCAGGGGTGTGCGGTTGTAATGCCGACAGGTTTATGCTAAGCTGAACGAAAGCATACATTTTGAGACCGCTCTGAAAGAGCGTGTCATGATAGGATACCCGGAGGGTATACTTTCTTTTAACAAATCAAATAATCTATTTTTCTATCAAGATTCAGAAAATCCATGCTTTTATTCCAACAATCAAACATACAAAGCAGGAGGCTCTGAAAGGTACTCCTGCAAAAAGGAGGACAAAATGAAAAAAGAAGAGGCAGGAGCGAGACCAAAACACAAGTACAAGGATACGATGTTTCGGATGCTGTTTCGGATAGAAGGATAAATGCTTCTTTATAAGAGGCTATCAAGGACCAATGGTTGCCTGGACACCGTCTATAGGCGAAACCGGAAGATGCTCCAGAAGGGCTTACTCATACCACTGACTGAGCCGGTGGTCATCGTTCTGTAGATCATAGGGGAGGGCTATTTATGGATCAGCAACTTTTGAGATATGTTGATATGTTGTTCATTCGTTACCCTATCTTGGCAAAGATCAGGAAGAATATTATTGATGCCTATATTCTTATGGAAAAAACTTTTGAAGATGATGGGAAGCTCTTGATCGCAGGTAATGGTGGATCAGCAGCTGATTCGGAACATATTGCGGGTGAGCTTATGAAGCAATTTAAAATTCCACGTCCGATCAGTTTGGATTATGTAGATAAATTAAAAGCAGTTGATCCATAAATAGCCC
>CANODN010000169.1 GCA_947564765.1 uncultured Roseburia sp.
TCTACAGAAGGCGTTTCACTGACATAAAAAGTTTCATCCGATTGATCTTCCATGTTTATCTGCGGTGCAATCCTCTGTCGTCTGGCAAACTTCCGTTTTTTTGCTTTCCATAAAAAAATTGCTTTTCCGATCAGATAACTCCTCGGATTCTTTTTCAAATCAAGGCTGTGCATCTGTTCCATTGCCACAAGCCAGGTATCCTGAAACAGCTCCTCTGCCTCGCTTTGATTTCCGGTCAGACGAATGCAGATCGAATAAATATCTTTTTCGTACTTTATCAGTAAATATTCAAATTCATCCCGTGTCACAGTGTTATCTCCTTTTCCAAATGTTTACGCATCTCTTCTGCGCAGAAAGGATTACCAAAAGGTTGTTTGTTCATGAACTTTCAGGCCCTACACTTATATATAGCCGCCAAATCTTTCATCCTTCACTTTTTTATCTAAAATAATTAAAAAATAGTTTAACATATAAACTGCCGCCGAACACTTTTTATGAGTACAAAACCTACAGAACCTGCCACCGGCAGCTTCTTCCGGATGCATAGCAGCAAAAAAGATCTGCCCGTATGCAGACAGATCCTTTCAATCTTATGTATTCATCTGAATTCTCTTACACTATTCCGACTCTTTGGCATGCTCCTCCAAAATATGCTTCAGCGCTGCAATGGAACTGATATGGGAACACGCCACTCTTACATTCCGCAGCGCCTCATTGATATGCGACCGCTTGCTGTTAGCGGTCGCTAACTTATTTCAAAGTATACCTTTTCTATCCTGTTTTTGTCAATAGGCAATAACCATTCCGCCTTTGGCTTTATAGTTTCAGTTTCCGCACCCGGGAATATTTACCATAATACTTTTTCCCTGCAACATTCACGAAAGCCCTGATTTTAAACTGATACGTCTGCCCTTTTTTCAGTTTTTTGGAATATTTCAGCTTTCCGGCAGAAACATTCTTGATTCGTTTGAATTTCCCTTTTCCCGTCTTCATCCAAATTTCCACATGAGTTCCTCCGGAAGATTTCTTCCAGCTAAGCGCCGCCTTTCCGTTCTTTGCTTTTTTTACTTTCAAAGACGGTTTTTTCGGAAGTGTAGCCGCCTGCAGCACAGCGGAACGGGGGCCTGTGAATTGTTTTCCGTTGGAAATCCCATATGCTTCCACCTGATAGGAATACAATGTGCCTGCTTTCAGTCCCACATCCTTTACAGAAACTGCCTGCCCGTCATAAATCTTTACAAATGCCGCATCCGCCGGACCTTTCCGGTAAACAAAGTAACCGGATGCATTTGTTACCGCCCTCCAGCTCAGATTGACCGAAGAAGTATCGCTGCCGGAAACCGTCAGATTTCCCACGGCTGCAAGAGGCTTGGTTTCCGCTACATAAACTGTTACAGACACCGCAATATCCGGATTTTGTACAGACTGTATTGTGATTTCCGCTGTACCCACAGCCAGTGCTTTTATCTGTCCTTTGTCATCTACCGAGACAACAGCCGGATTTTTACTTGTAAAAATCAGTCCTTTGTCCGTTGCATCTGCCGGAAGAACCGTCACCTGCAGATAGCTGCTTTCTCCCTTGTTCAAATTGATAACGCCAGCTGCCGTGGAAATACGTTCCACTTCTATGCACTCCAGCTTTTCTTTTGCACGTTCCAACGTCCGGACACCTTCTGCAATTTCTGTTTCCGATACCAGAGGATGACTCAATAGATACGCTGCATCCTCCATAGAATCTTCAAATTCCCGCTGCTTTTTGGAAGAATAGCCAGACAAATCCATCTGGCGCATCTCTGCCAGTTTCTCTTCCAAAGCCGATTTCTCTGTGCTTTTTCCGGCGCCGTTTTTATAAACCTCTGCATAACATACTCCAACACAGGCATTATCGGGATTTCCGCTGCTCTCTCCTGTTACCACAATTTTAATCTGGTGTCTGCCCTCTTCCAATTCCGTATTTTCATACATAAGCACATCTCTGACTTCTGTTTGTGAGTACTGATCCAGTTTTAAAACCATTTCCCCATCCAGCCAGATCTCTGCATATCCGTGATTTGAATCCGTTTTTCCATAGAGACGGATTCCCGTGCCTTCAAAGGCAAGACTGATAAAATCTCCTCTTGTACGGTTCTTATTCGCATACAGCTCGTCTCCTGTATCATTCCATGTATCAGCCGCTTGCGCATAACGGTAAAATCCACTCATGCCTCCTTCATTATCCGAGACGCTTTTATTGGAAAAGCTGGTTCTGACGCAATTTAACCCATTGATCGCCTCTGAGAGTACACGCTTTGCTTCCCGAAGCTGTTCCTGGGAAGGAGACGCCGACTGAAGTACGCGCCTTGCAAACCGCATGCCTCCAAATAAAGCCATGCTTCCCAATGCTTCATAATTTTCCAAATCATACTGTTCTGCTTCCTCTAAAAGCTCCCTTATATTCTCTGCTGAAACAATCTCCTGCCGGGGTGCAGACGGAAGATTTCTGTCACATACTGCTTCCTTTTCCTCCAAAGCTTCCGTCACAATGGTAAGCTCATTGGATACAAGATCTGCCTCTCCGTCAAAGACTTTACAGGCATCTATGGAAATGGCATTTGCACTGTCCGCCGTAATGCGTATCGTATGTGAACCGTATTCCAGCTCTTCTGTTTCAAAAATCGGCTGGAAATTCATATCCCCTACTTTATTTTCGCCTTTCATGAATTGAATCTTTCCGGCGTCTCTGCCGTCTACTGTTACGCTCCCCTGTCCGTAACCGGTCGCTTCCAAATGCGCATACAAAACTGCCTGCGTTCCCGTAAAGGAAAATTCTGCCCAGGCATCTTTTTGGGTGGATTTCCGGTAGTCTCCTCCATAGGCGTATGCTTTATTTTCCACCGTATTCCAGCCTGTCTGGGAATAGGTAAATGCCTCATGATCCTGATTTATCATTTCTCCCACATCTACCTTCGCCTGCACAACCGTTTCACCTGTTTTCCCATACTCTGACTGCAGATAACAGCTGTTGACGCCGCCTAACATATAAACCCTGGGACCTGTAATCAGCTTTCCGGGACCACTTACAATTTCAAAAGAAGTATTTTCATAGGCATAATCTAACTTCTGTCCGTTTTCGTCTTTTAATACACCCATTAAAACTGCAAGATCACTTCCGTCTGCCTGGAGTTTTAAATTATCCTTGACATATTCCTGTCCATAGGTTTGATAATGCGCCGAATCATATTCATTTTTTGTGGCGTTTGTCAACTCATATACGGCTTCTCCTGGCACATCATAGGAAGACGCATAGCGAATATCCTCTCCCAGCTTCACGCCATTTTTGTCATAGCTTACCGCAACAAGCGCCGAGCCTTCTTCCCATTCCACGTTCTCCCACCGAAACAGCCCCTGGGGCAGTCCGGTCAAATAATTCGGTGCAATTTTACCCAGTGAATTCCGTTCTCCTGTGCTTTTTTCCAAAAACAGCTCTGCTTCTTTCGCATTTGCAGCCACATAAACAACAGACGGAGAATCCGATTTCCACTCGTTCATAATTTTCACAACATTCCCCACAATACTGCTGTCTGTCTGCACACGCATCATATCCGCCTCCCAGTAACGGACTAACGGGTCCTTGAAAGGTCCATAAACACCGGAAATGCGGTATGCACCGTTGGTTTTTCCCCATTTATCGTTATTAATGGTCGTCAGATAACCGTTAAAATCCCATTTTACAATGCCGTCTACCGTAGCATCCCGCAGAAAACATTCCATTTTTTTGCCATCGTCTGTAACCTGGCGTATTTTCCGGTCCTCACTGTCATAGGGATTTACAAATACGCGTCCCAGATTGTCATTCCATTCCCCGATTATATACGGCTGCCGCTTAATAGCCTTAATGGGGTTTGCGAGTGTAGACACTGCGTAATCATGATTTGCATAAACATCTGCCACAAACGTATAATTATCATACATTTCTTCCTGTATCGTCAATCTGGAGGAATCCAGTTCTTTTACGTCCTTTTGTATCTGCTGTCTTTCCGCTACCGGATAATTCGCCTCCGTTCCCTCATTGGGCATAATACTCCACAAAATAATCGAAGGATGATTTCTGTCCCGCTTTACCATTTCTCTTACGGAATAGGCAAACTGCTCTCTCGCCGCTGCCGGCATCGTATTCCAGCCAAGGGCTTCCTCTTCCACCAGAAGTCCGATTTCATCACATGCCTCAAAGAAATCCGGATCATTTTCATAATGGGCCGTTCTTACAAAGTTCATGCCCAAATCATATTTCAGGGTATAGGCATCTTTCTCATAAAGCTTTTTTGTACCGGAATTGCCGATATAAGAAAATTGCTGATTTTTATTGATTCCATAAAGCACAAGAGGCTTGTCATTCAAAAAAATCTGCTGGTCGTCTTCGGGTGTAAGCACTGTATTTTTTGCCGTCTTTCCACTGGAAGAAATCCAGCGCAGCCCGGTTCTGCCTGTGATGCTATCCAGACGTACGCCTTCTGACTCAAGCCAGGTTTCTACATTGTACAGATAAGGATGCTCCGTATCCCAAAGTTCCGGATCATCAATCTGTATGGAAAACTCTGCCGTTTCTGATTCTCCTGCACGTATCTCCACAGAAGCCTCTTCCAGAGCTTTCTCATTTCCCTGCGCATCGCTAAGCCGCACTTTTACTTTCACAGGATAATCCTCTAAATAGCCATTTTTCACTTCCACCTGCCCTTTTAACAGAACAGGTTCTCCTTCCCGATAAGTTTCTTCTCCCGTTTTCTCTGTCCAATAAAATGCTGATTCCAAATGCAGTTTATCTGTAATCGAAAGCACGGCGTCTCCGTGCAGTCCTCCCATCCAGTGAAAATCATTTTCTGCCGGCGGCAGTGTATCATAATGATATCTGCTGTCCACCCGGACAGAAATTACGTTGTCATAATTTCCACAGGTTACATAATCTGTTATGTCAAAGGAAAAATGCGTAAAAGTCCCCTGTGCCTTGCCTACATATGCCCCGTTTACATAAACCTCGTTAATCTGTCCTCCGCCGTGAAGTATTGGGGTACAGCCCGGAAACGCCGTGAATTGGTGGTTGCGCTCT
>CANODN010000170.1 GCA_947564765.1 uncultured Roseburia sp.
ATTATTTTAAATACCAGCCAATTAAATGGAGGGTTTTGGCAATAGAAGGGACAGGCAGGATTAAATCTGGGTATGGAGCTGGCAGAATCCGGTTTTTTAGAGGAATACGGCGTAAAGCTGATTGGTACTACGGCGGAGACGATTTTTAAAGCAGAGGACCGTCAGGCTTTTAAAGATACCATGGAAAAAATCGGAGAGCCCTGCGCGGCCTCTTTGGTAGTGCATAATGTAGAAGACGGCATTCGGTTTACCAATACCATTGGATATCCGGTGGTGCTGCGGCCGGCCTATACCCTTGGGGGCAGCGGCGGCGGAATTGCCCATGATGAGCAGGAGCTGATAGATATCTTAACAAACGGACTTCGGTTAAGCCGTGTGGGTGAAGTGCTGGTGGAACGCTGCATTGCAGGGTGGAAAGAAATCGAATACGAAGTGATGCGGGATGCAAAGGGAAACTGCATCACTGTTTGTAATATGGAAAATATCGATCCGGTAGGCGTTCATACGGGAGACAGTATTGTAGTAGCTCCTTCCCAGACATTAGGAGACAAGGAATACCAGATGCTTCGAACTTCCGCGTTAAACATTATATCGGAGTTGAATATTACCGGAGGCTGTAACGTGCAGTACGCCCTAAAGCCGGACAGCTTTGAATACTGCGTGATTGAAGTCAATCCCCGTGTTTCCCGTTCTTCGGCACTGGCGTCTAAGGCAACGGGATATCCCATTGCAAAAGTGGCAGCGAAAATTGCCCTGGGCTATACGTTAGACGAGATTAAAAATGCGATCACCGGCAAGACCTATGCAAGCTTTGAGCCGATGTTAGACTATTGTGTGGTAAAGATTCCGAGACTTCCTTTCGATAAATTTATTACAGCGAAGCGGACGCTGACTACCCAGATGAAGGCCACCGGAGAAGTGATGAGTATCTGCAGTAATTTTGAAGGGGCCTTAATGAAAGCAATCCGTTCCTTAGAACAGCATGTGGACAGCTTAATGGAATATGGTTTCGATACGCTTTCGGATCAGGAACTGGAGAATGAGCTGAAAATCGTAGACGACAGACGGATTTTTTGTATTGCAGAAGCGTTGCGCCGGGGTGTAAGCTATGAACATATCCATGAAATTACAGATATTGATATCTGGTTTATTGATAAGTTAGCGATTCTGGTGGAAATGGAACAGGCATTAAAGACAAAAGAGCTTACCGCAGAGCTGTTAAAAGAGGCCAAACGGCTGGAATTCCCCGATTCCGTGATTGCAAAGCTGACCGGAACATCGGAGGATGAAGTAAAGCAGATGCGCTATGCAAACAAAATCACAGCCGCCTATAAAATGGTCGATACCTGTGCGGCGGAATTTGAAGCCGAAACGCCTTATTACTATTCCGTATACGGCGGGGAAAATGAATCCACGGGAGAAAAAACAAAAAAGAAGGTGCTGGTTCTTGGCTCCGGCCCAATTCGCATCGGGCAGGGAATTGAATTTGATTACTGTTCCGTACACAGTACCTGGGCATTCAAAAAAGAGGGCTTTGAAACGATTATCGTGAATAATAATCCGGAAACGGTTTCCACGGATTTTGACGTGGCGGACAAGCTGTATTTTGAACCGCTGACGCCGGAGGATGTGGAAAATATCGTCAATATCGAAAAGCCCGACGGCGCTGTGGTGCAGTTCGGCGGACAGACAGCGATTAAGCTGACGGAAAGTCTGATGAAAATGGGCGTTCCGATTTACGGAACAAGGGCAGAGGATGTAGATGCTGCGGAGGACCGGGAATTGTTTGATCAGATTTTAGAGCAGACGAACATTCCAAGAGCTGCGGGCGGAACGGTGTTTACGGCAGAGGAAGCAAAAGAAGTAGCAGGACGCCTTGGTTATCCCGTTTTGGTGCGTCCCTCCTATGTACTTGGCGGACAGGGCATGAAGATTGCCTATAACGAACAGGAAATTGAGGAATTTATCGGTATTATCAACCGGATTGCCCAGGATCATCCGATTCTGGTGGATAAATATTTGCAGGGCAAGGAAATCGAAGTGGATGCAGTGTGTGACGGTACAGATATTTTGATTCCGGGTATTATGGAACATATTGAGCGGACCGGCGTACATTCGGGAGACAGTATTTCCGTTTATCCGGCACCGACGATCAGTGAAGAAATCAAAGAAACGCTGGTAGATTATACAAAACGTCTGGCTCAGGCCCTTCATGTGGTAGGACTGATTAATATTCAGTTTATTGTAATGGATGAAGAAGTCTATGTTATTGAAGTGAATCCCCGTTCCTCCAGAACCGTACCTTATATCAGTAAGGTAACGGGAATTCCCATTGTAGATCTGGCAACAAAGGTAATCATCGGCCATACCTTAAAAGGCATGGGATATCCGACAGGCCTTGCGCCTCAGGCTGATTATATAGCGATTAAAATGCCGGTATTTTCTTTTGAAAAGCTGCGGGGAGCGGAAATCAGCTTAGGGCCGGAGATGAAGTCTACCGGAGAATGCCTGGGAATTGCCAGGAGCTTTGACGAGGCTTTATATAAGGCATTCTTAGGGGCTGGCGTAACCCTTCCGAAATATAAGCAGATGATTATGACAGTGAAGGATGCGGATAAACCGGAGGCTGTAGATGTAGCAAAACGTTTTGCGGTTCTGGGCTATAAAATTTATGCCACCAGAAGCACGGCAAAATATTTAAATGAGCATGGAGTAGAGGCATTGCGTATCAATAAAATCACTCAGGAATCTCCAAATGTCATGGACCTGATTCTGGGACACAAGATCGATCTTGTTATTGATACGCCGACGCAGGGCAACGGAGATAAGAGCAAGGACGGATTTTTGATCCGCAGAAATGCCATTGAAACAGGCGTGTACTGTATTACGGCAATGGATACGGCAAATGCCCTGGCGAGAAGTCTGGAAACAGCCAACAAAACTTTAACTCCGGTGGATATTGCAACGGTAAAGAACATTTAGAGTCGTAAAAACACATAGAAGCGGAAAAGGGATATGTACAATGAAGAAAAATTTTTTCAGAAAAGCCGTATGTCTGGCGGCGGCAGCTGTCCTGATTGCGATATCTTTGGATGCCGCAGCCTCTCAGACAAACGACAAGCTTAAAAGCACAGGAAAGAAAATCGACGAACTGGAAGAGCAAAAGAAAGATGCACAGGAAAAAGTCGGTGAGTTAAAAGAAGAAGAAAGCAGTTTAAAAGGAGAGCTTGCAGGCTTAAACCAGGAGCTATCCGATGTTTCTGTGCAGATCAATGATCTGGAGACACAGATTCAGGGAAAACAGGAAGAAATTCAGACGACAAAGGAAGAGCTGAAAGCGGCAGAAATCGTAGAGGCAAAACAGTATGAGAGTATGAAACTGCGTATCCGCTTTATTTACGAAAGCGGAAATACGGACTTGATTACTGCGCTTTTGGGCAGCGAATCTTTGGCGGATCTTTTAAATCGGGTGGAATATGTGACGGAAATGAACCGTTATGACAGACAGATGCTTTCGGATTATGAAGAAACCTGTAAACAGATTTCCGGTAAAAAGAAGGCGCTGAAAAAAGAGAAAAAAGAGCTGGTCGCCATGCAGGAGAGCATGGAGCAGAAGGAAGAACAGGTCAACGGGTTGATTGCCAAAACACAGACAAGCATTCAGTCCAAGCAGAATGAGATTTCAAACGCACAGGAGACGGTGGAGGATTACGAGGCGCAGATTGCCAAAATGAAGGCATACGAGGAAGAACTGGAACGTAAAAAAGCTGAAGAGGCAAAGAAACAGGCAGCGGCACAGAAGGCTGCGGCACAAAAGGCTGCCGAACAGCAGAAAGACAATTCCGGTTCCGGTACGTCCGGTGCGCCTGCGGCTCCCAGCGGCGGCGGCAGCGTTACGGCAAATGCCAGTGATCTGGCAATGCTTGCCGCCATTGTGGAATGCGAGGCAGGAGGCGAGAGCTATGAAGGACAGTGGGCGGTAGCCAGTGTTGTGGTAAACCGCGTGAAAAGCGGCAGCTTTCCAAATACTATTTCCGGCGTCATTTATCAAAGCGGTCAGTTCTCTCCGGTAGCCAGTGGACGTTTTGCTGTTGTGCTGGCACAGGGAGCCGGAAGCAGCTGTACAAAGGCGGCAAGCGCGGCCCTTTCCGGCAGCACGAATGTGAATTTTCTGTACTTTTGCCGGGCGTCTTCCGGCGTGGAAGGTACGGTAATCGGAAACCACGTATTTTATTAGAAAGCAGCCGGGAACTGCTTTTTGAAGGAAAAGTAAAATATGAATAGGGAGGCGGAAAAATGAAAAAATTATTAGAAATTTGTGTAGATTCCGTGGAATCGGCAGTGATTGCGCAGGAAGGCGGAGCAGATCGATTGGAGGTTTGTTCCAACTTAGTGATCGGAGGAACAACGCCTGGAGTCAGCCAGTTTAAGCAGATCCGCAAAGCCTGCGATATCAAACTGAATGTTTTGATTCGTCCGAGGTTCGGAGACTTTTTGTATACGGAGCCGGAGTTTTTGATGATGGAAGAAGATGTCCGTATGTTCCGGGAATTGGGGGCAGATGGCGTAGTCGTGGGATGCCTTTTGCCAGACGGAAATCTGGATCTGGAACGGATGAAAAAATTAAGAGATTGTGCAGATCATATGCACATGACGCTGCACCGGGCATTTGACGTGTGCAGAGATCCCTATCAGGCTCTTGACGAGGCGGTTTCTCTGAATATTGATACGATCCTTACATCGGGCCAGGAAGAAGACTGTGTCAGGGGAAAAGAAGTGATCAAAAATCTGCTCAATCAAGCGGGAGCAAAAATAAATATTATGGCAGGCAGCGGCGTCAATGCAGAAGTAATCCGTAAGCTTTCCAGTGAAATTCAGGTATCGAATTTTCATATGTCCGGCAAAGAAATTATCCAAAGCGGTATGACATATCGAAAAGAAAATGTTCATATGGGACTTAGCAGCATGAATGAATTTGAGATTTTTCGTACGGCAAAGGAAAAAATCCTGCAGGCAAGAAAGGCTCTGGATTCATAAACATGGAAAATTCATATCGTTTTTTTGAAAAC
>CANODN010000171.1 GCA_947564765.1 uncultured Roseburia sp.
TGTTTTGGAAGCTCAGAAAATGATAAATACCGGGGATGCTTATGTTATGGAGCCGAATGAATCCTTTATTGGAGATGCGGAATTTGTGTATGATTTTGTCGTTACTCCGGAGGAATTGAAAGCGAAAACGGTACGGCAGGAGCTGGATATTACGGTTGCCGCATCCGGGGCTGACAGAAAAGATCTGACATTCCGGGAACTGACCATGAACGATTTGTATTGCAAAATTACGGCGGAGGGCCTTACATGGGATGCTCCATGGCCCAATCAGTATGAGCTGAAACTGAAAGGAACGGACAGTTTGGGAAATCCGGTCAGCCTGGACGGCGGAAGATTTCTGAATGAAACGGAAATGCTGTTTGTAACAGATTTCTTTGGCGATTATGAAGCGGGCCAGGTAATCGATGATAAAGAGTTTTATCTGTCTGTGCCGGATAAAGATTGTGAATATCTGGATCTGCAGCTGTATGAACGGAAAATCATCTGGAATGGCGAGGAAACGATAGACGAAGACGATGAATATGCTTCACAGGTACTTACGGAGGGTGCAGAGACGTATGCCGGGGAGGAAAATTATGGCTGGAAGCCGGTTGGAGAGCCGATTCGTATTGTAATTGAGCATTAAAAAACTCTTGACAGTTAATTGATTGAATTTTCGGGTTGCTTGTGATAGAATAGGCTGGAAATTTGTTACAGTGATGCTGCAGGTCAAGCGGTATCAGAAATTCGTTAGAAAAACAGAGGGAATACCGAAAGGTATCCCTCTATGTCCAGAAAGCATGGACAAGAAGGAGGTAAATACATGGCATTAGCAAAGAAGCCCGTGACCGGGATGAAAGATATTTTGCCGGAAGAGATGCAGATCCGGGATTATGTCATCGGTATCATCAAGGAGACCTACCGGAATTTCGGGTTTACCCCGATAGAAACCCCCTGTATGGAAAACATTGCCAATCTGAGCAGCAAACAGGGCGGTGAAAATGAAAAATTAATTTTTAAAGTATTAAAGCGCGGCGAAAAACTGAAGTTGGAGGCGGCAGAGACAGAAGCGGAGCTTGTGGATATGGGACTCCGCTATGATCTGACGCTTCCACTGGCACGTTTTTATTCCAACAATGCGAATAACCTGCCGTCGCCCTTTAAAGCGCTGCAGATTGGCAGCGTCTGGAGAGCGGACAGGCCCCAGCGAGGCCGTTACCGACAGTTTACCCAGTGTGATATTGATATTCTGGGCGAGCCGTCCAATCTGGCGGAAATCGAACTGATTCTGGCGACGACAGAGACGCTTGGCAGGATTGGTTTTGAAAAGTTTGAGATTCGCATCAATGAGCGCAGGGTTTTAAAGGCGATGGCTGCATACAGCGGATTTGCGGAAGAATCCAATGACGAGGTATTTATTATTCTGGACAAGATGGATAAAATCGGTCTGGACGGCGTTGCAGAGGAACTGCGGAAAAACGGATTTGAGAAAGAAGCTATTGACCGTTATCTTGCGTTATTCCAGCGTGTGGAAGGCGAAGCGGATGGGGTAAAAGCAGTATCTGTTCTGGCAGATACGCTTGGAGAGTATTTGGAAGATTCGGTGCGTATCAGCCTGCAGGAGATTATCGAATGCGTGGAACAGACGAAGACGGCGGATTTTAAAATGGTATTTGATCCGACGCTGGTGCGCGGCATGGGTTATTACACCGGGACGATTTTTGAAATTGCGATACCGGAGTTTGGCGGAAGCTGCGGAGGCGGCGGACGGTATGACAAGATGATTGGCAATTTTACCGGAAACAATGTCCCGGCCTGTGGATTTTCCATAGGATTTGAGCGGATTATTCTGCTGTTATTGGAAAAAGGCTTCCAGATTCCGGGAAGCCCCAGAAAAACAGCGTATCTGGTGGAGAAAAATTATCCGGCAGAGAAGCTCTGTGATGTGCTGAAACAGGCGCAGGAGGCAAGGAAATGCGGTCGGCAGATACTTGTAGCCCGGATGAATAAAAATAAAAAATTCCAGAAAGAAAAGCTGACAGCAGAAGGATATACCGAATTTTTGGAATTTTTTAACAGATAGAACAGCGCACCAAGATTTAGAACAGGAGGGAAAGACATGGCAGAATCCATGCAGGGACTGAAACGGTCCCACAGATGTACGGAAGTATCAAATCAGAATATTGGCGAAACTGTGACCGTAATGGGCTGGGTGCAGAGAAGGCGCAACCTGGGGGCGTTGCTTTTTGCAGATGTAAGAGATCGTTCCGGCCTGCTTCAGGTTGTGTTTGATGAAACGAACGTAGGAAGCGAAGGCTTTGCCAAAGCGGAAACGCTGCGCAATGAGTTTGTCATTGCAGTCGTGGGAACGGTGCAGAAACGCGCTGCCGCGGTAAATGAGAATTTAAAAACCGGAGATATTGAACTTGTCGCGGAGCAGATCCGCATATTATCAGAATCAGAGACGCCGCCGTTTCCGATTGAGGAAAACAGCCAGACCAAAGATGAAGTGAGGCTGAAATACCGCTATCTGGATTTGCGGAGGCCGGATATTCAGCGGAACATGATGCTGCGGAGTAAAATTGCGTATCTGATGCGGGATTTTATGGCAAAAGAAGGATTTATTGAGATTGAGACGCCTGTGCTTTGTAAATCCACACCGGAAGGAGCAAGGGATTATCTGGTGCCAAGCCGCGTGCATCCGGGAAATTTCTATGCATTGCCGCAGTCGCCCCAGTTATATAAGCAGCTTTTGATGTGTTCCGGGTATGACCGTTATTTCCAGATTGCAAAGTGTTTCCGGGATGAGGATTTGCGGGCGGATCGCCAGCCGGAATTTACACAGGCGGATATGGAGCTGTCTTTTGTGGATATTGACGATGTGATCGATGTAAATGAACGGCTGATACAATATGTATTTCAAGAAGCGATTGGTGTTAAGATCCCGATTCCGCTTCCAAGAATGCCCTGGCAGGAAGCGATGGATCGCTTTGGTTCCGATAAGCCGGATACCCGGTTTGGGATGGAACTAAAAGATGTATCGGAACTTGTAAAGGACTGCGGCTTTGGCGTATTTACCGGAGCTCTGGCGAATGGCGGTTCTGTCCGCGGCATCAATGTAAAAGGACAGGGCGGTATGCCAAGAAAGAAGATTGACAAGCTGGTAGAATTTGCAAAAGGATATGGTGCAAAGGGACTGGCATATCTTTGTGTCAACGAAGATGGTACGTATAAATCTTCGTTTGCTAAATTTATGACAGAAGAAGAGCTGGCCGCATTGGTGGGCGCTATGGATGGAGCACCGCAAGATCTGCTGTTGTTTGCGGCGGATAAGAACAAGATAGTATGGAATGTACTGGGAGCATTGCGTCTGGAACTGGCAAAGGAACTGAATCTTTTAAATCCGGATCAGTATCATTTTTTGTGGATTACGGAATTTCCGCTGCTGGAATGGTCAGATGAAGAAAACCGGTTTATGGCGATGCATCATCCGTTTACTATGCCAATGGAGGAAGACTGGGATAAAATTGATTCGGATCCTGGCGCAGTCCGGGCAAAGGCATATGACATTGTGCTGAATGGTTCGGAATTGGGCGGAGGTTCTGTCCGTATCCATCAGAATGATATTCAGGAGAAAATGTTTGAAGTCCTGGGCTTTACAAAGGAAAACGCGCATGAGCAGTTTGGATTCCTGTTGGATGCGTTTCAATATGGGGTGCCGCCGCATGCCGGCCTGGCGTATGGCGTAGATCGTATGGTAATGCATATGGTACATGCAGATTCCATCCGTGATGTGATTGCATTTCCAAAAGTAAAAGACGCCTCCTGCCTGATGACGGAAGCGCCGGGAGTTGTGGATGCAAAGCAGTTAGAGGAACTGCGGCTAAAGATCGAAGAATAAGGGAACGGAATAGAATATATGGGACTGTCATAGCTGAGTTTTATGATATTCAGCTATTTTGACAGTCCCATTTTTGGGCTTTTTTATTCCTATTCCCGTCCTTCCGGCAGCGGTTTGATAATTTTTTTATAAATATTTGCAAGAAAGCACGCAGATACGGTCAGGGAGATGGCCTCTGCGATAGGGAAAGCCCACCATACTGCATGAAGCCCGCCAATCTTTGAGAGTACGTATGCGGCCGGGATCAATACAATCAGCTGTCTCATAATGGAGACGATCATGCTGTATACAGCTTTTCCCAATGCCTGGAAAACAGTCAGCGCAATAATGCAAAACCATGCAAACAGAAAATGAGCGCCAATGACCCGGAGCGCACGGCAGCCAATTTCGAGCATTTCTTTTGAGGCGTCAAACATCTGAAGCAGGACTTGCGGAATGAGTTCAAATCCGGCAAACCCAAGCAGCAGCAGGCCAAATGCGATTCCCATGCTGAGTTTGATTGTTTTCACCATACGTGTTCTCTGCTGCGCGCCATAATTGTAGGCGATAATTGGCGTAATTCCATTGTTCAGGCCAAAAACCGGCATAAAGAAGAAACTTTGGAGCTTGAAATAAACGCCGAACACTGCTGTTGCCGTGGAGGAAAAATCAATCAGGATCTTATTCATGCAGTAGGTCATAACAGAACCAATCGACTGCATAATAATGGAAGGAATACCTATCATATAGATAGCCCGGATTAATTTCCCGTTCGGGCGGAAGCCTTTCACGGACAGATCTATCTCATGGTTAAATTTCAGATTGCAGACACAGGCTACAACTGCCGCCACACACTGGCCGACGACCGTGGCGATTGCCGCGCCGGCAACGCCCAGCTTAGGAAGTCCCAGCAATCCGAAAATAAGAATCGGATCCAGGATAATGTTGGTAAGGGCGCCGGAGAGTTGTGATATCATGCTGAAAATGGTTTTTCCGGTAGAGGTCAGGAGCCGTTCAAAGAAGAACTGCCCGAATATTCCCAGGGAAACAATCATTACAATGCTTAGATACTGCACACCCATATCAAATATTTGTGGCGAGCTTCCTTTTAACTGGCTTGTATAAAACGGTTTTACTACGGTGAAACCGAGTACCAGAAAGAGCAGGCAGCTT
>CANODN010000172.1 GCA_947564765.1 uncultured Roseburia sp.
CGTATTGCAGTTTTCTTATGACGGATTTTGCATCAACATTCTGGACACGCCGGGACATCAGGATTTCTCAGAAGATACCTACCGTACTTTGATGGCGGCAGATTCCGCTGTGATGGTCATCGATGGTTCCAAGGGTGTGGAGGCACAGACACGAAAGCTGTTTAAGGTGTGTGTGATGCGGCATATTCCGATTTTTACCTTTATCAACAAAATGGACCGGGATGCCAACGACACCTTTGATTTATTGGATGAAATTGAAAAAGAACTGGGAATTGCCACCTGCCCGATTAACTGGCCCATTGGTTCCGGTAAAAATTTTAAAGGCGTTTATGACAGGAACAAAAAAGAAGTTATGCTCTACAGCGATACCCAAAAGGGGACTAAGGAAGGGGAGGAAAAAGATCTTTCTCTGGAAGATGCATCTCTTCCAGGCGAGATCGGAGAAGAAAATTACGAAAAATTAATGGAAGAAATTGAACTGTTAGACGGCGCCAGCGCGGAATTTGATCTGGATCTGGTGTCGAAGGGGGAGCTTTCTCCGGTGTTTTTCGGATCGGCGCTGACGAATTTTGGCGTGGAGACATTTTTGAAGCATTTTCTGCAGATGACCTTTTCCCCGCTGCCCAGGAAATCCGATCAGGGAGAGAAGAATCCCTTTGATGAAGATTTTTCGGCATTTGTGTTTAAAATACAGGCGAATATGAACAAAAACCACAGAGACCGGATTGCATTTATGCGCATCTGTTCCGGGAAATTTACGGCGGGCATGGAAGTGATTCATGTGCAGGGCGGCAATAAAAAGATCAAATTATCCCAGCCCCAGCAGATGATGGCCCAAGACCGTAAAATTATCGAAGAGGCTTATGCCGGAGATATTATCGGTGTATTTGATCCGGGTATTTTTTCCATTGGAGATACGATTACGACAGCGTCAAAGCCTTATCAGTTTGAAGGAATTCCCACCTTTGCGCCGGAGCATTTTGCAAGGGTGCGGCAGTTAGATACCATGAAGCGGAAACAGTTTGTAAAGGGAATTACCCAGATTGCCCAGGAAGGAGCCATTCAGATTTTTCAGGAATACGGAATGGGCATGGAGGAAATCATCGTAGGCGTTGTAGGCGTTCTTCAGTTTGACGTATTAAAATACCGACTTTTGAATGAATATAATGTGGAAATTCGTCTGGAAAATATGCCTCATGAGTATATCCGCTGGATTGAAAGCCAGGATATTGATCTGGACAAATTGTCCGGTACCTCCGACATGAAAAAAATTCAGGATTTAAAGGGGAATCCGCTGTTGATTTTTGTCAATGAATGGAGTGTCGGCATGACATTAGATCGGAATAAAGGACTGGAGTTATCAGAATTTGGCAGAAACTAGAAAGTTCGGTCAGGGAATGGGCCTGACAGACAGGAGGCTTATATGGAAATTGTAACGATTACAAACGATAATTTTGAAGGAGAGGTATTGGCGTGTAAGACGCCGGTTTTACTGGATTTTTGGGCAGACTGGTGTATGCCCTGCCAGATGCAGACGCCGATTCTGCATACATTCGCAGAAGAGATGGGAGATAAAATCAAAGTCGGAAAAGTCAATGTAGATGAAGAGGCGGCCTTGGCTTTGAAGTATCAGATTATGGAGATTCCGACGCTGGTTCTTATGGATAAAGGCGTGTTTGTCAGACGTATTTCCGGCGTACAGCAAATAGAAGGATTACGGGAAGTGTGTAAATTGTAATAAATATTCTGTCAATGCAGTGTGAAAAAGGAGGAAAATGCTTGACAATTGTATAGGAGAATTTTATACTGAAAGACAGCTGAGAAATCGGCTGTCTTTTTTCTTTTTTATATCTATCATTACCCCCTCGAATTGCAAAAATAGAAAAATTTATGAAATCATAAAAGATTAGAGTTGACTTTTGTGAAAAAATGTACTACTATGAATATCAGAAAACGAACATTAGTTTGTGTTAAAGGAGAATAACATGGCCAAGGAAGAAAAAAAAGAAGTAAAACGAATTGAGAATAAAGAAGATAAGCTCAAAGCACTGGATGCGGCAATTTCCCACATTGAGAAACAGTACGGAAAGGGCTCCATTATGAAATTGGGAGAATCTGCGAAGAAGATGAATGTAGATGCCATTCCGACAGGCTGTTTAAGCCTGGATATTGCTTTGGGAATCGGGGGGCTGCCCAAGGGAAGGGTGATCGAGGTATACGGTCCGGAATCCAGCGGTAAGACGACAGTAGCCCTTCATGTCGTTGCAGAAGTGCAGAAACTGGGAGGGATTGCAGGATTTATAGACGCAGAGCATGCGCTGGACCCTGTTTATGCGAAGAATATCGGCGTAGATGTGGACAATCTCTACATTTCCCAGCCGGACAGCGGTGAGCAGGCATTGGAGATTACCGAGACGATGGTGCGTTCCGGTGCGGTAGATATTGTGATTGTGGATTCCGTGGCAGCCCTTGTTCCGAAAGCAGAGATTGATGGAGATATGGGAGATTCTCATGTAGGACTGCAGGCAAGGCTGATGTCCCAGGCTCTCAGAAAGCTGACGTCTGTGATCAGCAGAACGAATTGTATTGTGTTGTTTATTAATCAGCTTCGTGAGAAGGTGGGCGTGATGTTCGGCAATCCGGAGACGACTACCGGCGGACGCGCATTGAAGTTCTATTCTTCCGTGCGTCTGGATGTCAGAAGGATTGAAGCAGTTAAACAGGGCGGAGAGATTGTCGGCAATCATACTCGTATTAAAGTTGTGAAGAACAAGGTTGCGCCGCCGTTTCGGGAGGCGGAATTTGACATTGTGTTTGGACAGGGGATTTCCAGAGAAGGAGATATTCTGGATCTGGCGGCAGACTGTAACGTGATCAACAAATCCGGCGCATGGTATGCATACAAGGGCGATAAGATCGGCCAGGGGCGTGAGAATGCAAAGCAGTACCTAAGAGAGCATCCGGAGATACGTGATGAGGTGGAGAAACAGGTCCGTGTACATTATGAACTGGTGGAAGGAGAAGAGACGGAGGATGCGAAGGCTGTAAAGAACGAAAAGGCCGCAGAAGAAACCGCTCCTTCTAAGAAATCATAAGAATGCCGTACATAGTCACAGAATATAAGAAAGAAAATAAAGGAAAGGTGTATCTCTGTTTCAATGACGAGATCCGTCTCTGGCTTTATGCCAGTGAGATTCGACAGCTTGCTCTGGATCTGGAAAAAGATGCGGAACTATCCGAAGAGCAGTATCAGTATATTCTGCACGGAATTATCGGGAAGCGTGCAGTGAAAAGGGCGATGCATTTGTTAGAAAGGCAGGACAGGACAGAATACCAGCTTCGGGAAAAGCTTTCACAAAACGGATATCCGGGAGAAGCAGTTGAAGATGCGGTTGCGTATGTAAAGGGATATCGTTATCTGGATGATGCACGCTATGCCAGGGCATTTATCCGCATTCATCAGGAGAAGCGGAGCAGAATGCGTCTGAAAACCGATTTGCTTGGGCGGGGAATTTCCAGAGATATCATAGAAGAATGCATGGAAGAAGAATTTTCCTGTGATGAAAAGGAGCAGATACGGGAACTGTTGGAAAAGAAGCATTTTTCTGCAGATACGGCAGACAGGAAGGAACGGGAGAAAATGTACCGGTTTCTGATGCGCAGAGGATTTCGCAGCAGTGATATATCATCTGTATTAAAAGAAGATTCGTATCTATGAGGCCGAAGTCCGGATAGTTAGGATTCGCTTTGAAAAGGATTTCGGAACTACTTGACATAATTGTGAATAAAGTATAAAATTTAACTATTGTAATTATGACAGATGAAACTGTGTTTTGTTATATGTACAATGAAAATTGAATAAAGGAGGTGCTCCTGTGCAAGAAGTAATTATTGCTGTGATAGTCACATTAGTGCTTGCTATACCGGTCACGTATCTCGCAACCGTTGCTTACCGTAAGAAAATTGCCGAACGCAAAATCGGAAGTGCAGAGGAAAAAGCCAGAGCGATTATTGATGAAGCAGTTAAGACGGCTGAGACGAAAAAGCGTGAAACCTTATTAGAGGTTAAAGAAGAGACGATCAAGAGTAAAAATGATCTGGATCGGGAGATTCGTGAACGCCGGAACGAGATTCAGCGTAATGAAAGACGTATCGTGCAGAAGGAAGAGAATCTGGACAAGAAGCTGGATGCGATCGAGAAACGCGAAGCTGGTTTCGTTGCGAGGGAAGAAGAGCTAAACAGACAGAAAGCAGAAATTGCGAAGCTGAGTGAAGAGCGAGTACAGGAACTGGAACGAATCTCAGGACTTACCTCCGAGCAGGCAAAAGAATACCTTTTAAAAACTGTTGAAGAAGATGTTAAACTTGATACCGCAAAATTAATCAAAGAAATGGAAAACCAGGCAAAGGAAGAAGCTGGTAAGAAGGCAAAGGATTATATCGTATCTGCGATTCAGAAATGCGCGGCAGATCATGTTGCTGAAACCACGATTTCCGTTGTCCAGCTTCCAAATGATGAAATGAAGGGAAGGATCATTGGCCGTGAAGGACGGAATATCCGGACTTTAGAGACCTTAACCGGTGTGGATTTGATCATTGACGATACACCGGAGGCAGTTATCCTTTCAGGATTTGATCCTATCCGCAGAGAGATCGCAAGAATCGCTTTGGAGAAATTAATTGTGGACGGACGTATTCATCCGGCCAGAATCGAAGAAATGGTAGAAAAAGCCAAAAAAGAAGTTGAGACAATGATTCGGGAAGAAGGAGAGGCCGCTACATTAGAAGTGGGCGTCCACGGAATTCATTCAGAATTGGTACGTTTATTGGGACGTATGAAATTCAGAACCAGTTACGGACAGAATGCATTGAAACACTCAATTGAGGTTGCGCAGATTGCCGGACTTCTCGCCGGAGAGATCGGCGTAGACGTCAGAACTGCAAAACGGGCAGGATTATTGCATGACATTGGAAAATCAGTAGATCATGAAATGGAAGGTTCACATATTC
>CANODN010000173.1 GCA_947564765.1 uncultured Roseburia sp.
GGTCCAACGAAGAGGAAACTACCAATTGGTGAATCGCCTTCATCAAATCCAGCAGGCAAAAAGGCGACGGCTTTAAATTCTGAATGGCAAATAATAACGAAATCGCTGTCAGAGACTTCTCTCCTCCGGATAAAAGGATCATGTTCTGCAGCTTCTTTCCCGGCGGCTGCGCAATAATACGGATACCGCACTCTAAAATATCTTCCTCTTCCACAAGCTCCAATGTACCCTTTCCACCGCCGAAAAGCTCCTTAAATGCTTTATCAAATTCCCGGCGGATCTCCTCGAATTTCTCGGCAAACTGCTTTCGCATGCCCACATCCAGTTCTTCTATAATATTGACCAGAGCTTCTTCTGCCCGGATCAAATCCTCGTGCTGGGCTTTTAAGAAATCATACCGTTTGGAGACTTCTTTGTACTCTTCAATGGCATTGACATTGACGTCCCCCAGCTTCCGGATCTCTTCTTTTAACAATGCAATCTGCTTTTTCAACGCCTCCGGATCACTGTAGGCTTCTTCCTTCAGTTCCATGGCATTGTGAAGCGTCAGCTCATATTCCTCCCACATATAATTATTCCGCCGCTCTTTTGTCTCTTCCAGTTTCTCTCTGCGGCTGTTTAAACGGAAAATTTCTTTATCCAGATTGCTGATGCGGTTTGAAATTTCTTCTCTTTTTCCAAAAAATTCTTTCTGTTCGGCAGAGATCTGCTCTTTCTTCTGCGTCTGCTCCTTTAGCCTGCCCTCCAGTCGGCTGCATTCCTCATCAGAAGCAAGGATTGTTTTTTTGATCTCTTCAATCTCTTCCCTCCGTCTTTTGGCATCTTCTTTTGCCGTTTCCACCTCTTTGGAAAGCTCTTCTTTTAATGTATCGCATTTTTCGATTTCCGCTGTAACACGTTCGATATTGGAAAACGCAAATTCGCTTTTCTGACGGATATTTGCTTCCTCCATTTGTACTTCGGAGAAGGTTTTATTCACACTGCTTTCCAGATAGATCTGTTCATCCAGCGCATCCTGATAACGTTGATTCTCCTGCTCAATTTCTTCTTCTCTTTGCAAAGATGCTTCGATTTCCTGTAAAGCCTCTTCTTTTTTGGCTTTCAGCTCCCGAATCTGCCGGTCTAACTCTATGCTTTCTGCCTGCAGATTCTTTAACGCTCCTTCGCTTTCTTCCTTTTGCAAAGCCGTGCGTTCTGCATTTAATCCCGCCGTATTGGCAAGGAGATATTTCTGCTGTAATTTCTCTTTGATTTCCTCTAAATCATCCGTAACCAATGCCTGTGCCGTCAGAATTTCTTCTCTGCGGTTTTTATGGTTCAAAAGCTGTTGCTTTAATTCCTCTGTCTGTGCCGTAAAATCTTCGATCTCACGGTTTCTTCCTAACAGATTGCTGCTGTTTTTAAAGGCGCCTCCGGTCATAGAACCGCCAGGGCGCAGCGATTCTCCCTCCAGCGTTACAATCGAAAGGGTATGGTGATATTTTCTTGCAAGCGCAATGGCGTGATCAATCGTATCCGCAACCACAACTCTTCCCAAAAGCTGCCTCATAATACCGTCATACATTTCATCATTTCTGACCAATGTATTGGCAAGTCCGATCACGCCGGGCTCTTTTAATGCTTCCGGATAAGAAATGCCTCCTTTGCCCTTTACGGAGGTTAAAGGCAGAAAGGTTGCCCTTCCCAGACGATTTTTCTTCAAGTATGTAATCATTCTCTTTGCCGTTTCGTCATCCTTTGTTACGATATTCTGGATACTGCCCCCAAGCGCCGTTTCAATTGCCGTTTCGTATTTCTTTTCCACCTTAATCAGATCCGATACAACGCCAAGCAGACCGGATTCTTTGTCCTTTTGCTCCATAATCTTACGGATGCTGATTCCGTAGCCATCATAGCGCTCCGCAATATTTTTTAAGGATTCCAGACGGGAGGCCGCTTTATGATATTTTGCCGTATCCTCTTCCAGACTGCGGTTTGTCTGATCAAGCTTCCTGGTCCACTCCTTCTGTTTGTCCGACAGCTGTATTTCCTCTTGTTTTAACTGTGCAATCTCTCCCTGAACTTCTTTTAATATCTGCTCCTGTTCCTTTAACAGAACATCCAGATTGGATTCATCCCCCTTTTTCTTAAGAAAACGCTGGCTTAACTGGGCTTTTCGGATATTTACCTGCTCGATCATTGTATCAAACTTCTGCTGATTCGCCTGAATCTCTGCCTTCTGGTTTAAAAGCTGCAGCAGCTCATTTTTGCCGTTTTCCATTCCTTCCTTGCAGTCCGCAATGGCTTTTTGCAAATCATGCAGCTCCTTTTCGGCTTTTTCTCTGCGCAAAACAGCCTGTTTCAGATGCTCATCCAAATCCTGTTTCTCAGCCTCATAATCTGCCTTCTGGTGCATTTTCTCCTGCTTGTCCGCTTCAATTTCGGCCGTTCTGCTTTTAAAATGCTCATCTGACATTTCTGCAGCCTTAATCTGTTCATTTAAAACATTGATCTGTCCTTCCAGCTTACCCTTAATAATTGCAGACCGGTTTAAATTTTCCCGTTCTGTTTCTATGTCTGCCGTAATGGCCTCCAACAGCGTTTCCATTTTCTCATATTCACTTTTAATCTTTTCATGGGCAGCCGTTGTCTCTTTTAATTGTGTATCTGTGATTTCATAATTTTTGACCGTCTCTTTCATCTGGAGATCAATCTGATCCATTTCCAGAAGAAACAGGTTAACGTCCTGCTTCTTGAGCGCTTCTCTTTTCTTCAAAAATATTTTTGCTTTTTCACTCTGACGCTCCAAAGGTCCTGCCTGACGTTCCAGCTCACTTAAAATATCATTGATCCGGACCAGATTTTCCCGTTCTGTTTCCAGTTTTTTCTGGGCCGTTGCTTTTCGTCTTTTATATTTTACGATACCTGCCGCTTCGTCAAACAGCTCTCTTCTCTCCTCCGGACGGCCGTTTAAGATTTTCTCAATCTGGCCCTGCCCGATAATGGAATACCCCTCCTTGCCGATTCCGGTATCATAAAAGAGCTCATTGATATCCTTTAGCCGGCAGGGATTCCCGTTCAGGAGATATTCACTCTCACCGGAACGATACACCCGTCTTGCAACGGTCACCTCTTCAAAATCAATATCCAGCATATGATCGGAATTATCCATGGTAATCGCCACATAAGCATAGCTTAAAGGCTTACGGTTCTCGGTACCGGAAAAAATAACGTCCTGCATGCTGGCACCTCTTAGCTGCTTTGCACTCTGCTCCCCAAGCACCCAGCGCACGGCGTCCGATACATTACTCTTGCCGCTTCCGTTTGGACCTACAATACCGGTGATTCCGTTGTGAAAATCCAATACAATTTTATTTGCAAAAGATTTAAATCCATGCATTTCAATACTTTTTAAATACATAAATCCCCCTGATTCTATGCCTTAAGTACCAAAAGCGCCTGATAAGCCGCTTCCTGCTCCGCTGCCTTTTTTGTCCGTCCGCTTCCTGTTCCGATCACCTTTTCACCGATCCTTGCTTCTACGGCAAAATTTTTGTTGTGATCCGGTCCGCTTTCCTCTGTTAATCTGTAATTTAATACCTCTTTATAATTTCCCTGAACATACTCCTGCAGGATAGTCTTGCTATCATAAAAGAGCTTTTTGTGCTCAATATCCGTAAGAATAAACTTTAAAATAAACTCTTTTGCATTAGTAAAACCACCATCCAGATAAATTGCTCCGATTACTGCCTCCAGAGCGTCTGATAAAATAGATTTCCGATTGCGTCCTCCTGTCAGTTCCTCTCCTTTGCCAAGATGAATAAATTCTCCACTAACAACCGAAGAAGTGCAGCCTGCCAATGTAGGCTCGCAAACGAGACTGGCTCGAAGCTTTGTCAGATCTCCCTCGGATAAATCCGGATAATTTGAAAATAAAAATTCGCTGGATACCAATTCCAGTACTGCATCTCCCAAAAATTCCAGCCTTTCATTGTCTGCATGCTTCATATGCTTTTCGTTGGCGTAGGAGCTGTGTGTCAATGCCTGCTGCAATAACTTTGTATTTTTAAACTGATATCCGATTATTTTCTGAAATTCTTCCTGTTTTCTCATATTTCCAGCTTTCTCCTGTTATATATATTCTGTGACCGCGCTAAAGAAATGTGTCCTGCTAAGATGATCGACGGACTTTCCTGCGATATAAATAAAGCCCTGTTCAAAACAAGGGCTTTATCTTATCCTGAAATATAAATATGCCTGTTTAGCCATTTGTTGCAGCTTTGATCTGTTCTACCGCATCTGCAACGGACACAATTTTCTCAGCATCTTCGTTCTTAATTTCAATGTCGAATTCCTCTTCGATTCCCATGATAATCTGGAATATATCCAGAGAATCCGCCCCCAGATCGTCTTCAAATGTTGTCTCCATTGTAATTTCGTCTTCATCCACATTTAATACATCTGCGATGACTTTTTTCAGCTTTTCAAATTCCATACCTTTTCCTTTCTACTCTTCTCCTTTATCAGAGTTTATAATGTTTTGTTTTATTTTTTCATTGATCTCCTGCTCTTTGAAGGTTACACACTGGATAATCGCATTTTTGATTTCCATAGCCTTGGAACTTCCATGGGTTTTGACTACAAGTCCCTTTAATCCCAAAAGCGGCGCTCCTCCATAAGCCGATGCATCAAATGATTTCAGCGTTTCTTTTAAAGCCGGTTTGATCAAAAGCGCTCCGATCTTGCTGCGCAATGTACTCATCAGACCCTTTTTTACGACGCCAAGCAGGGTACTGCTAAGCCCTTCGTATAATTTCAAAATAACATTTCCGGTAAATGCTTCACAGACGATAACGTCTGCTTCTCCATGGGGAATCTCTCTGGCTTCAATGCTGCCTGTAAAATTGATATCTTTACATTCCTTTAACAGAGGGAATGTCTCTTTTACAAGAGCATTGCCCTTTTCCTCTTCTGCTCCGATATTGACGATTGCAACTTT
>CANODN010000174.1 GCA_947564765.1 uncultured Roseburia sp.
TTACATTAATTATCACTATCTTACAAATAAACATAGTTTACCTCACTCATTTACCCCAAGGCGGTCATACTGCATCAATTTCTTATCCACCGGCAATCGATAAAACTCCTCAACTTGTGAAGCTGCCCTGCCGATACACCAGCACATCAGCATATTAAATTTATAATGATATCTTTGGCTTACTCTTACGAGATTTGTAACATCTAACGTTTTAAAAATCGTCACCATAGGCATTGGCGCATTCATCCAAAGGGCAAATGCCTCCGCGCGCTTCGTTTGATTTGCATCTATCTCCTTCAAATTTCATCCTCCCATCTAAAGATTCCTGTACCCGGCAGCTGCTCCCACAAGGGCTTTCTTACTTTCTTTCTTGTAATCTCAGCCAGTCCCAATCCCGTAAAATCAATAAATACTGCCGGAACGGTATCTTCCGCAAGATACTGTTTCAACGTTTCCATCAGCTCTTCTCTGGCTTGCGGTGTGTCCATATTGATAAAATCCACCACGCAGATACCGGAAATATTCCTGAGCCTAAGCTGTCTTGCAATTTCTTTTGCCGCCTCCAGATTAATCTTTAAGTAAAAATCCTTCTGCTTGCCTTTGATGCATTTTCCGCTGTTTACATCAATCACCGTCAAGGCCTCCGTAGGCTGAATGACAAGATAAGCTCCTGACTTTAAATTCACCCGTTCCTTTAAGGCTGCCTCCAGCTTGGATTTTAACCCATACAACGCAGAAAGGGAAAGCATCGGATCTTCATAAAATACAATCTGCTCCTTTGTAATGGATGCCTCCTTTTCAAAAGCTCTGCATAAAGTTTCATAAATCTTCGGATCATCTGTCACGATTTTTTCCGGATTCATGGAAAGATAATCCCTCACACCGGAAACATAGCCCGGCGGCGACTGATGCAGACAGCTGTAACAGGTACGATGTTTACACTGCTTTTTCAACTGATCCAATTGCTCCAGAAGCAGTTGAAATTCCGCCAGCATTTGCTCATCGGAATAGTTTTTTGCATTGGTTCGGACAACCAGTCCAAACTCTTCCTTTTTCCTATCTGCAAACAGCTCCTGAAAATGACTGCGCCGGATGCTGTCTAATTTCTTTGAAATACCCAGAATTTTATTTTCTGTCGTTAAGATTAACGCGTTTCCTTTCAGGCTGATATTCGTGGAAACCGTCGGATCTTTTGTCTTAACGGCCTCTTTTACAACCTGAACTACAAGTTCATCTTCTTCCGTTAATTTCCCGGGACGGCACTGCCTGACCATCATGGCATCCTTTACCTCATGCAGAGGCAGATAGGTCATCTTCCCCGGAGAAATTTCTACGAATGCAGCGTCGATTTTTTCCAGAATCCGTTTGATTTTGCCGATGTAAATATTGCCAAGCAGCGTATCCTCCTGTACATTTTCACAGGAGACTTCTATCATACGATGCTCCTCAAACAACGCCGTAATCAGATACTCCCGGCCTGTCATATTCTGTTTTGTGATTACTACCCGCTTTCCCATTGTTTCTCCTGTTTTCATTTCAAATAATTTTTATTATTGATACAGCTTGCCACAGTCATAGGAACTGTGTTATTCTATATTCAATTTCAGCAGAATTTTCGTTCTGCCATACGATTGCAATTCATGCAACAGCTCAATGATTTCATAGGTTTCCCTGGATCATTCCCACCTGACAAATTTTAGTTGTCGTCATCTTATTTTTTTATTATAATGGAGGTAGTTCTATGGCAAAAGAAAAATGGAACCTATACAGTTTATGGAGGCATATCCGGCCCAACCGGAAGTATAAAGACCGGCTGTTTCAAAAAATATTTCAGGATAAGAACGATCTGCTTGAGCTTTACAACGCAGTCAACCATACTTCCTATCAAAATCCGGATGAGTTGGAAATTACTACACTGGAAGACGTCATCTATCTTTCCATGAAAAACGACCTTTCCTTTATCATCGCCTCATCCTTAAACTTATATGAACATCAGTCCACCTACAATCCCAATATGCCGATTCGAGGGCTTTTATATTTTGCAAGGCTTTACGAAGGTTATATCGAAAAGCACAACCTGAATATTTACGGCAAAAAATTAATCCCTCTTCCCACTCCGCGGTATATTGTGTTTTATAATGGAAATGCAAATCTGCCGGATGAATCCATTTTAAAATTATCCGATGCGTTTCTTCCTGCCAAAGAAACGGATGCGTTTTCCGAACCCATGTTGGAATGCATCGTTCAAATGTATAACATCAATCCCGGTCACAACAAAAACCTCTTGAAAAGCTGTACCAGGCTCAATCACTATTCCATATTTATAGCCGAAATCAATCAGAATCTTGAAACCGGAATGGATTTAGCAGATGCCATACATACCGCCATAGATACCTGTATCTCGAAAAACATTTTAGCTGATCTATTATCCAAAAGTAAGAGCGAGGTGTTTCATATGCTGTTAACCAAATATGATGAAAAGAAATTTTTAAAAATTACTTATCAGGAAGGCATTGAAGAAGGTTCAGAACGTGTCAACCAGTTAAACCGGCTTCTCCTGGAACAAAACCGCACCGAAGATCTGATCAAAGCTGCCAATGACAGCGCTTACCAGCAAAAACTGTTTAAAGAATTTCATCTGTAAATCTGCAGTCTCTGCCGGCATCCGCTTATTTCATATCTTCAAAGGCAGCGTTTCAAAGAATTTCTTCTCCCATCTCTCCCAAGGACACCAGTCTGCCCTCTTCTTCTCCATACACATCCAGCCTGTGAATCTGAATAGAAAACGGATTCAGTGTCTGTCCCATAAATTCATAGAAAGCCGAAAGTACCAATTCCGGTTTCAGATTATCCGTACTTCCGGTACACACTTTCAGATAGAAAACCGGTCGGTCGTTTTCCATAAAAATCCGAAAATCATACACCAGCTTTTTTAAATCCATAACCTTCTCGCTTTTTTTCGTCTTTTTGGAAATCAAAATTTCTTTTGGTTTTACAAAAAACCGTTCCAGTACATCCTGATCATCTGCTTTCGGCACTTCATACCCTTCCTTGATCCGAATCTCATAATCTGCAGCCGCAACCGCCGACATGGCTTTTTTATCGGAATCCCCTAACCTGCGGTAAGAGGTAATCTCAATCCCTTCTACCATAACTTCATTTAAATTCTGAATGGATTCCTTTGAACTTTTCGTGGAACGCACTTCAATATCCAGATATTCGCCGTCACTGGTGACGCCGACTCCAAGAGGCGCCGCAAAGGACATGATCTGATGCGGACTAAAACCTTCGGAATAGGCAATATCAATATCTCCCCTGCGCATGCATTTCTGAAAGTACCTCATAATATCTAAATGTCCGATGAACTTCATCACACCGGATTTTCTGAACTTAATCCTGATTCTCAACGCATACACCTCCCTGATATTTTCCCGCTCCGCATCCGCTGCATTGCTGTCTGCAGTTTTTCGTCACTTTTCCTGCCAGCGCATTTGCATATTCCCGTTTCAAAAATTCCTTCGTCACACCTGCGTCAATAAAATCCCAGGGGAAAATCTCATCCAGAGAACGCTCCCGCAAAGTATAAAAATCCGGATCAACGCCTGTCTGCTCAAAAGCCTCCATCCATGTTTCATTGTCAAAAAAATCACTCCAGGAATCAAACAGACATCCCATTTCATAAGCACAGCGGATGACCTTGCCCAGCCTTCTGTCCCCTCTGGCCAAAACGCCTTCCAAAACTGTCACATCCGCCTCATGCCAGTTATATCGGATACTCTTGCGGTTTAACTGCTCTTTTACAGCCTCATTCACGACCTTTGCTGAATCAATATAATGCTCTTTGGGATACATGTTTGCCCATTGAAAAGGCGTAAAAGGTTTTGGCACAAAGAAGGACGTGCTTATGGTAATCTGGCATTTGCCGTTTCGTTTCTCTTTTGGAATTTCATAATAACGGACTGCTATCTGATTGGCAAGCTCTGCAATCGCCTTCTGGTCTTCTGCTGTTTCCGTAGGCAGTCCCAGCATAAAGTACAGCTTTACCTTCTGCCAGCCCCCTTCAAATGCCTCTCCCGCTCCTTCCAGAATCACCTCTTCCGTCAGCCCTTTGTTGATTACGTCTCTCAGTCTTTGGGAACCGGCCTCCGGCGCAAAGGTTAAGCTGCTCTTCTTAATATCCTGCACCTTTCCCATCACATCCAGAGAGAAAGCGTCAATCCGAAGAGAAGGCAGGGAAATATTCACGCCTTTTCCCTTAAACTCGTCAATCAGATAAGTGACCAATTCCTTTAATTCCGAATAATCAGACGAACTCAAAGAGCTTAGGGAAATCTCTTCATGTCCTGTATTTTTTAACATGGTATAAGCATATTCTTTTAAAACTTCCACTTCTTTTTCTCTGGTAGGCCGGTAAATCATGCCTGCCTGACAAAACCGGCAGCCCCGGATACATCCTCTCTGAATCTCCAGCACAACCCGGTCCTGCGTTGCCTTGATAAAGGGAACAAGAGGTTTCTTCGGATATACAGAATCCGTCAGGTTCATCACCACCTGCTTTTCTATTTTTGCAGGAATTCCCTCTTCTATGGGAGCAAAATCTGCAATTGTCCCGTCTTCGTGATAAGTTACCCGATACAGAGAAGGCACATAAATTCCCGGAATCTGCGCAGCCTGACGGAGAAATACTTCCCGCTTGGCCCCCGAGGACTTCCATTCTTTATAGAGATCAAACAGCGCATCGTAGCTTGTCTCTCCCTCTCCGATATAAAAAAGATCAAAAAAATCTGCCAGAGGCTCCGGATTATAAGCACATGGGCCGCCGCCGATGACAAAGGGATCTTCCTTTGTCCGCTCCTTCGCCAACAGAACGGTTTCCACCATATCGTCCACATCCTCTGAAATTTCCTCTTCATCGAAT
>CANODN010000175.1 GCA_947564765.1 uncultured Roseburia sp.
CCGTAAAGAAAATGAACGCCGATATTTTCCATTGTGATATCCTTGCTCTTCCAGAAAAACATACCGGAATGATCTCTCGTCGTATTACGCATCTGGTAACATACATTCTCTTTAAATGAGACATTTCTGTTATATGAAAACTCCAAACGATTATTTCCAAGATCTGTAATGCTGGTTAAATTGTTAAACAAATCTGTTCCGCTGCGCACGGTGAGTCCCGTAGACAGATCACATCTCTGGTTTGCCACATTCGCCAATGCATTGCTGGCTGTCCAGTAGGTCTGTCCCGTATAGGGGCTGACATCGCTCTTCCATGTGATTGTCGTACCGTTAATAGAATAATCGTAACATTCCGGTACATAAATCACTGCCTTACTGCCCTCTACCGATTCTACCGTAATATCTACAACGGATGGCGTATAAAAATCAAATTCATAATTCTGGAATTTAATATTTGTACTGTCAATTGTGGCAAATGTAGTCATCTTGCCATGGAACATAAACAGAGAACCATTTCCCTCTACCGTCACATCCTGCATATTCTCAAACAGAAATCCGATGGTTTTCATCTTATAGCTCTGATTCGTTCCTACGGTATTGGATATATAAAGCTCTCTCCGATATGCTTTATCCGGATATACCTGATACTCTCCCTTCGGGAAATTCAATGTAACCGGTCCCTCCACCTGCTTTGCCGCTTCAATCGCCTTCATAATTCCCGGCATACTGTCTTTTGCTCCGCTGGGGTCCACCCCATACTGCATCACATCAATCACAGTCTGTTCCTCGTTTTGCTCTGTGTCTGCCGCCCATACAGCCGTCTGCGGCATAAGTACTGATATAAGCATGCAGACAGACAATAAAACAGAAATAATCCCTTTTTTGCTCATAGCCTTCTCCTTTTACTATTGGTTTTCTGTTATGGTTACTCCGTACGAAAAATTCCATTTCTCAAAATCATTTTTGTGTATTTTACCTAAAATTTTTCTGTACTTTTTTACTATATCAAAATTATATACAAAAATCAAGATTTTCACAGCCCAGGTTCTGGGTTACTTGTTCCCCTTTTACTTCTTTTTATAAGACACCTTACTTCCGGCTCCGCCTTTTTTCACAGATTTTTTCAGTTTATTTAACTGTTTTTTCTTCATCTTTTTCGGGAATTGGATCTTGCAATTCTTATGAATGCCTTTTAACGCTTTCTTTTCAATTTGAGGCGCCGCAGTACCCATAAACCGGATGGTCTTAAGCTTAGGACATTTAAAAAATGCTTTTTTGCCGATTTTCGTTACATTTACGCCAATCGTAACGCTTCTCAGCTTTTTCTTATTGCCCTGATAAGCGCCCGCACCGATCTCGGTTACTCGAAATGTATATCCGCTCCTCTTTACCTCCGGTAAAACAACAACCTTCTTTTCTTTTTTAATGGCTGTTACCATTACCGTACCGTTCGTTCCGTTTAAGCCTGTCACCTTGTAGGTATATCCGTCTTCTTCAAAAACAAAATTCAATCCGATTTCCTCGGTATTTCCCTTTGGATTATCTTTAGAGTCTTCATCCGGTTCTTTCTTTGTATCCTCGTCTGGATTTTCTTCCGTATCCGGTTCGGCAGGCGCCAAATCCTTTTCTGCTTTTGCCAGCGCATCCAATACCGCCTGTATCTGAACAGGATCTGCATTGGTGCCGATCAGCTCCTTCACTGCTTCCAACGCTTTTTGATATTCCTGCACTTTCACCGCGTCAAATCCGCTTAAATCTTTCTTTTCTGCCTCACTGACTGCATCTTCCAAATCCTTGTCTGTTACGGATGCCTTAAATTTTGCCGTATAAACAGCATCCTTTGTTATAGCAGGAAGTACCATCGAAAGCTCCTGTGAAACCGATTCATCCTCTTCATTGTACCAGCCCGCAAATTCGTATCCCGGATTTGCTTCTGCCGTTAAAGTTACACTGCTGTTTTCCTCTGCCAGAATAAAACCGTCTGTGGTTTCTTGGGAGCCGGATTTTGCAGTCAGTTTTCCTGCTTTTTCGATATTCGTCTGATAGGTAATCCGATATTGTTTTACCGGGACTTCATATGCTCCCTCAATATGGAAGGTATATGTTTTTTCTGCAGAATGATCTTCCGATACAACCTTGACCAGAATCTCATTATCACCTAAAGCAAGCGGAATTGTTTTCTCCAAAGCTCCGATTCCCGTTCCAAGTGACGTTCCGTTTAAAACAACTTCTATTACAGCATCCTCTTCTTCTGCTCCCAAAGCAAGCGTGGTTTCCGCAACAGTTGATACGCCGGTATATGTAAGAATGTCCGGATTGAATTCCCGATCCAGTGTAATTTCCGGCGCTCCAAAATCTGCCGTCAAAAGCTTTGCGTTCCGCTCGATTTCCGCAGTAACCTCTATGTTATAAAGCTTCTGGAATGTCAGTATTTCCGGTCTTATGCGGATTGTAATATGATTCACTCCAGGCACAAGCTTCACTTCCGCTTCGCCTCCTTCCAGCATCTTTCCGTTTACCCACATGTCTATATATGCATTTGCAGAA
The DNA here is from genome assembly GCA_947564765.1 of uncultured Roseburia sp. Taxonomy (GTDB): domain Bacteria; phylum Bacillota; class Clostridia; order Lachnospirales; family Lachnospiraceae; genus Roseburia_B. The sequence goes on from CANODN010000175.1 coordinate 2,548, forward strand.
GCCGCGGAACTCTCCGCCGCAATCTGCAGTCTGGAAACATTCTTCGGAGTCGTATACGCATATTCATACCGGTCCGCTGCAAATCCCGAAAGCACTTGTCCATTGAGTTTGATGCCTGTCAATTCAGCTTCAGTATTGCCTTCCCGCAAAAGGGACCAACGGTATTCCGAACAGGATTTTTTATCCTCTGCCGTTACTTTTACCAGAATTACATTGGCTCCTGCGACAAGTTGAAAAGCAAGATTTTCCGCTTTACTGCTTTCGGTTCCTTCTTCTGCCGGAAAGCATTTTTTATTATTAAAAAACACTTCGACGGATGCTTTTTCATCCTTTGCTTCAAAAGAAGCCGTCAGTCTGTTCTCACTGTTTGATGCTTTTGCATGATACGCCTTTACACCGCTGCTAAACGCCTCAAATCCGCTGACGCCGCTGATCTCCGCCGATTTTAAAGCAGATTCCGACGCCGGAAGAGACGCCCCGTCTCCGGATACCACTCCGTCGATTTTTATACCGGTCTGTGACACTGCCGGCGCACCGTAAAGACCATTGGAATCTTTGGGAATGACAACGGCTTTTACCCATTTTCCTGTCAGAGCATCCAAATCTGCTGTCAGCACATATGTGCCGTTTTGTGTATCGGATACCATATACCGGATAAGCTCTGTACCTTTGGCATCACCCTGACTGCTGTTGGCATCCGCAAATGTATATTCTGCGCCAAGCTCCTTTGTTTCTTCATCATAAACCGTTCTGACGCCGGATGCTGTGGGCGCCGTATTATCGTAGGACAAATCAATGGTCTGCTCCGCACCATCGCCTATTTTGATTTTAAAATCCGAAAAGACAAACGGAGTCCGTTCGGAAACCGAATCATTTACGCCGGTAATAAAACCAATACGGAAGGAATTTGTAAGAGGCATCGAAAGATTTGGCTTTCCTGAAATTTTTCCGCTACTCAATGGTATTTCCCTCTTAATCCATGCGCCTGATTCACTGGTTTTATAATATGCTTCCAGATCAGACAAGGTATTGCCCTTCTTTACCAGTTTAAGCCAAATATCATCTGTTCCAGGATCATTGACCCCGTCTCCTTCATATACTTTACTGTCATCCGATAATCGGTCATCCTCTACTGTTATTTTAATTTTAGGACTGGAAGAACCTCCGCTTTCACCATAACCGCTGTGCTTCCTTTCGATTGAAAAATAGTCATCCTCTCCCTGATAGAATACCAATCCGGCTTCCTGCCATCCTTTTACTGTTCTTCCATGCAGCTTCACAGTTGCTTCTACTTTTGTCATATCACCTTCCGGCTGATATAAAAATACGTTTTTCGCTGTCTGCTCTTTATATAATCCCTGGGGCTGTGCTTTGATCTGAATGCCTCCATCCTCCGTAAGACTCCAATTCGTATCATCCCGGTTCTCAATTTCCAATTTTGAAGATTTCACTCTGCTGCCTTTATTGATAACCAGAAGCTTTCTGGCATCCAGGCCGTTCGCCGTAGATGCAATCACTTCCACCACGCCATTGGAAACCGTTGTCAGCACACCGCTCTGACTGATGGTTGCACAAGACGTTGTATTCTGCGTAGCCGCATCCACTACAGACCATGTAACATCCGCATTGATACCTGCCGGAGCAAGCTGTGCCGTATACTGAATCGTCTCTCCGATTGTACTGCTGGTTTCTTTGCCACCCGTCAAAGCAATAGCCTCCGGCATATTGCCCGATGCACTGTCTGCAGTAACAATAATTTCTTTCCAGTCGGATACAAATTTCCTTCCGGCTGCCGCCGTATAGGCACGTACCTTTGCTTTTCCCTCTTTCAACGCCGTCAGCTTACCGCCGGAGGTAACCTTTAAGATCTCCCTGTCACTGCTTTCATAGGATACCGTTCCCTGCTTTGCAGTCACACTGCCCGGTCCGCTTAAAGAAATATTTTCTCCTTCTTCCAGATGCACTTCACTTGCATTCGTATTATTTAATGTCGCAGCCAGCTTCAAACCGTCGTCATACTGATTGCCGGAAATTGTCACATTTTTGCATCCTAACAGATAATACATTTCCCTGGAATACGTATTGCCTGTCACATTTCCCGTCAGCTTGACTGTTTCTCCGGTTTTCATGGAAGATGCCATATCGTTTAAATTCACCTTCACATTTGGCTCATAACGGTAAATTCTATTGTCCGTAATCTGAAGACTGTCTGTACTTTTCCCCTGTACAACCGCACCGTCCCGGATATAAAAATCATTATCCCGGATTTTAATATTCTTGTGTACCGTACTGATTCCGTTGGCATTTCCTGTAGGAACAATATTGATTACAGCAGGCTGTGTA
>CANODN010000176.1 GCA_947564765.1 uncultured Roseburia sp.
AGAGGATGCAATCAGGCAGCAGTCTTGGAAGTGTCTATGCGATTATTGCGCTTGGCTATACCATGGTATATGGAATTGCCAAGATGCTGAATTTTGCGCATGGCGACGTCATCATGATTGGTGCTTATGTAGTAATGGCAGCTGTTACAGGAGCGGGACTTCCGCCTATGACGGCTGTATTGGTGGCAATTATTTTCTGTACCGTTCTTGGAATTTTAATTGAGACGGTGGCTTACGGGCCTCTTTTGAATGCGGCTTCTTCACTGGCCGTTCTGATTACGGCGATCGGCGTCAGCTATCTCCTTCAGAATATTGCCCTTCTGGTTTTTGGGGCAAATACGATATCATTCCCGAAGGTTCTGTCTATTCCGGCGATTGTGCTTGCAGGAGGCAGCCTTACCATTACGGGGGAGGCAGTTGTTACGATTGTTTCCTGTATTGTAATTATGATTGCACTGACCTTGTTTATCCGTAAATCAAAGGCGGGGCAGGCGATGCTGGCGGTTTCGGAGGACAAAGGCGCAGCACAGCTTATGGGGATTAATGTAAACGGAACAATCGCTCTTACCTTTGCCATTGGTTCCGCTCTTGCCGCAGTGGCAGGTGTACTGCTTTGTTCGGCTTATCCGACATTGACGCCGTATACAGGGGCTATGCCGGGAATCAAGGCGTTCGTGGCGGCTGTGTTTGGAGGAATCGGTTCCATTCCCGGCGCTTTGATTGGAGGGATTCTTTTGGGGATTATTGAAATATTCGGAAAGGCCTATATTTCATCCCAAATGGCAGACGCAATTGTTTTTGGCGTTTTGATTGTGGTATTGATCGTGAAGCCTACCGGCATTCTCGGGAAAAATATTCAGGAGAAAGTGTAGGTGAGCAGGATGAAGAAGATGACAAAAACGACAAAAAACAACATGATTACATATATCATGGTAATCCTTTTATTTGTGATTATGCAGACACTGGTATCCACAGGAAATGTTTCCAGTCTTCTGCAGGGGCTTTTGGTACCCCTTTGCGCCTATATTATTCTGGCTGTTTCTTTGAATCTGACGGTTGGTATTCTGGGTGAGTTAAGCCTTGGACATGCGGGATTTATGTGCGTAGGCGCATTTACCAGTGCATTTTTCTCCAAATGCATGGCGGATACGATTCCCGTTGCCGGACTTCGGTATTTTCTGGCTCTTTTGATTGGTGCGGCGGCGGCCGGCATATGCGGCATTTTAATCGGTATTCCGGTACTTCGGTTAAAGGGAGATTACCTTGCCATTGTTACACTGGCATTTGGTGAGATTATCAAGAATATTGTCAATATTCTTTTTATCGGAAGAGATGCCAATGGTTTTCATTTTTCCACGACAGATTCCCGTTCGCTGGGACTTTTGCCGGATGGGGAAGTGATTATAAACGGTCCTCAGGGAATTACAGGGACACCGAAGGATTCCACGTTTCTGATCAGCGTGATTTTAATATTGATTACCTTATTTATTGTATTGAATCTGATTCATTCCAGAAGCGGTCGTGCAATTATGTCGATCCGGGATAACCGGATTGCTGCGGAATCGGTGGGAATCAATATTACCAAATATAAATTAATGGCGTTTTCCATTTCTGCCGCTCTGGCAGGGATAGCGGGCGTTATTTATGCCCACAATTTGGCAACTTTAACGGCACAGCCAAAGAACTTCGGATATAATATGTCGATTATGATCCTTGTATTTGTGGTACTGGGAGGCATCGGAAATATCAGAGGTTCCATTATAGCGGCAATCATTCTTACGTTATTGCCGGAGCTGCTGCGGTCCTTAAGTGATTACCGTATGCTGATCTATGCAGTTGTTCTGATTGTTATGATGCTGTTTAACTGGAGTCCAAAGGCAATTGAATGGCGTGAAAAATATATGGCAAAATTCAAACGCAGTAAGAAGGAGGTATAAGATATGGCATTATTAGAGGTAAATAATCTTGGAATCTCCTTTGGCGGTCTTCGGGCAGTAAATGAATTTCATTTAAAGATTGAAAAAGGATGTCTGTACGGATTGATCGGACCAAACGGTGCGGGAAAAACAACGGTGTTTAATCTTTTGACAGGGGTATATAAACCAAACGAAGGCGTGATCCTTTTAGACGGAGAAAATATAGTAGGCAAAAAGACGATTGATATCAACAAAGCAGGCATTGCCCGGACATTTCAGAATATCCGTCTTTTTAAAGACCTTTCTGTGAAAGACAATGTAAAGGTCGGACTGCACAATCACTACAAATATTCTACGTTGGAAGGCATTTTCCGGCTGCCGAAGTATTTTAAAACAGAAAAGGCTATGGATGAAAAAGCAATGGAGCTGTTGTCCGTATTTGATCTGGATAAAGAGGCGGATCTGCTTGCCTCCAATCTGCCTTACGGAAAACAGAGAAAGTTAGAGATTACAAGGGCTTTGGCGACAGAACCGAAACTTTTGCTTCTGGATGAGCCGGCTGCCGGAATGAATCCCAATGAGACGCAGGAATTAATGGAGACGATCCGGTTTGTGAGAGACGAGTTTCATATGACGATTCTTTTGATTGAACATGATATGAAACTGGTATCCGGAATCTGCGAGGAGCTGACGGTTTTGAATTTCGGAGAAGTGCTGGCGGAAGGAAAAGCATCAGACGTATTAAATAATCCGGAAGTAATCAAAGCATATTTAGGAGAGTAAAGGGGGACAGTAAAATGGCAATGCTTGAAATAAAAGACATTGAAGTATTTTATGGAATGATTCAGGCGATCAAAGGCGTTTCCTTTGAGGTAAACGAAGGCGAAGTCATTGCGCTGATTGGCGCAAACGGCGCAGGAAAGACGACGATTCTGCATACGATCACAGGCCTGCTGTCTCCGAAAAAAGGCTCGGTTATTTTTGAAGGACAGGATATTACAAAAATTCCGGCGCATAAAATCGTATCTTTGGGAATTGCCCACGTACCGGAAGGCAGAAGAGTGTTTGCGGAGCTGACGGTATATGAAAATTTGAAAATGGGCGCTTATACCAGAAAGGATAAAACGGAAATCGAACAGACTTTGGATATGGTATACAAACGTTTTCCGAGACTGGAAGAGAGAAAGAACCAGCTTGCCGGAACTTTAAGCGGCGGAGAACAGCAGATGCTTGCCATGGGAAGGGCGCTGATGTCGCATCCGAAGATTATTGTTATGGATGAGCCTTCTATGGGACTTTCTCCGATTCTGGTGAATCAGATTTTTGATATCATCGAAGAAGTCAGCAAGAGTGGTACAACGGTGCTTTTGGTAGAACAGAATGCAAAGAAGGCGCTTTCCATTGCAGACCGGGCTTATGTTCTGGAAACCGGTAAAATTGTTCTAAACGGAGATGCAAAGGAATTATTGAATGACGATTCCATTAAAAAGGCATATCTTGGAGAATAGGGGGACAGTGAGTATGGAACATGTAGTAATTACGATTGCAAGGCAGTATGGAAGTGGCGGAAGAACCATAGGTAAGATGCTGGCAAAAAATCTGGGGATTTCCTGTTACGGCAGCAATCTTTTGAAAATGGCCTCAGAGGAAAGCGGAATTAACGAACAGTTATTCCGGAAGGTAGATGAAAAGTTAAAAAACAGTCCGTTTTTGCGTATGTCTACGGATATTTACACCGGAGATCTGATTCCGCCGGACAGCAGTGATTTTGTATCTGCCAAAAATCTGTTTAATTATCAGGCGAAGGTCATTAAGCGGCTGGCAGAAACGGAAAGCTGTGTGATTATCGGACGTGCGGCGGATTTTGTTTTAAAGGATTATGCCAACGTAGTCAGCGTTTTCGTTCATGGATCTGCAGAATTTAATCTTGCAAGAGCAATGGAGCAGAACAGTATGACAGAAAGCGAAATGGAAAAATTCATTGCCAAAACCGATAAATACCGTGCAGAGTTTTATAAGCATTATACAGGTCGTGAGTGGACGGATGCAAGAAATTATGACCTTTGCTTAAACAGCAGCAAGCTTGGCTTTGAAAAATGTGTGGAAGAGATTAAGGCTTATATTAATGTGAGGTTTTAGTGCGGTTGTAATTGGAAGCAGAGAAGAGGAAAGCTTATGCCTATGGCAATTCAAACATTATTATCGGAATATCTTAGTGAAATACAAAAGATATATGGTATTCATTTGAAAAGTGTAATTTTATATGGTTCTTACGCCAGGGGAGATTATACTGCAGATTCAGATATAGACATTATGATTCTGGTGGATTTATCCGATGAAGAGATAGATAAATATTCAGATGCCCTGGCTGAGGTGGGATTTGAGTATAATGTTGCGTATGGAATTTGGATGATGCCGGTTGTAAAAAATGAAGAGCATTTTAAGCATTGGGAAAAAGCTTATCCTTTTTATGAGAATGTTCAGCGGGAAGGGGTGATGCTTTATGAAGCAGCCTGATTCCATGGATGTTGGAACAAGGATGGATGTGGCTATGCACCGATTGCATATGGCTAAAGAGGATTTAGATACTGCTTATCTTACTTTTAATGCTGGACAATATCGAGGAGCAAATAACCGTGCATACTACAGTATTTATCATACGATAAGTGCAGTGCTTGCAAAAGAAGGAGTTGCTTTTAAGCGTCATAAAGATACGCTAGGATATTTTAATAAAAATTATATCAGTACAGAGGTGTTTCCGAAAGAATTGGGAAGAAAGATTGTGAAGGCAGAGGAAATACGCCATGCCAGTGACTACGATGCTTTTTATATTGCATCGAAGGATGTAACTGTGCAGCAAATTAAAACAGCAGAAAGACTATTGAAATTAGCAAGTGAATATCTGAGAAATGAATAAATATAAAATTTGGAAGTCGAGTCTGTTATTTGATA
>CANODN010000177.1 GCA_947564765.1 uncultured Roseburia sp.
GAAAAACGCGGGATCTGTTGCATGAGACCGATCCATTTAAGGATGCTGAAAATGCGGGAAACTGACGGATGTTTTTCTAAAAGATTTGACAGACCAGCTTCAGATGCAAATCGGTGAGGAATTGCTTTCTTATGATTTGAAAATCAATTATATCTGTTCTGCATGCCGGAAGAAGGAAAAAGGATAAGATTTGCCTTGCGCTTTATCGTTGAGAAATATGACAGGAAAAGATGTGTTGACACGGATTTTCAAAATATATACCAGGAGGATGAGTATGGCAGTATACAAATGCAGCATATGCGGTGCAATTTTTGATGAGGAAAAGGAAGGAAAGAAATTTTCGGAATTGGAATGCTGTCCGATCTGTAAACAGCCCCCTTCTAAATTTGAAAAAATTTCAGAAGATGAGGAAACAAAGACGGTAACCTCTTGTGAGGGAGAGCTTGCCTATGATTCCCGATATGCAAGATCGGATCAGAGCAGCCGCTATATGGATGAAATTCACGAAATGGCTGTAACAGGGAAAAGCATTGACAAAGCTATGGGAACCCGGATGCCTATGCCTGGCTGGGACGATATTTTAATACTTGGAGCACAGCTGAATCCGCCGCCGCTTTTGGACTCGGAACCGGTAACCACAAAGACGGTGATCGGAAAGCATGCGAAACAGCCTATGATTCTGGAACATCCCGTATACATTTCCCACATGTCATTCGGAGCGCTTTCCAGGGAGATTAAAGTAGCGCTGGCAAAGGGAAGCGCAATGGCAAAGACTGCTATGTGCAGCGGAGAAGGCGGTATTCTTCCGGAAGAAAAAGAAGCTGCTTATAAGTATATTTTTGAATATATCCCCAATAAATATAGTGTAACAGATGAAAACTTAAGATCCTGCGATGCCATTGAAATTAAAATCGGACAGGGCACCAAGCCGGGAATGGGAGGACATCTTCCGGGAGAAAAAGTAACGCCGGAAATTGCGGCCTTAAGAGGAAAGCAGCCGGGAGAGGATATCCAAAGTCCCAGTAAATTTGCAGAGCTGAATACAAAAGAAGATTTAAAAGAAATGGTGGATATGCTTCGGGAGAAGTCTTACGGAAGGCCCATCGGCATTAAAATTGCAGCGGGAAGAATTGAACGGGATTTGGAATACTGTGTCTACGCCGGACCGGATTTTATTACGATTGACGGGCGGGGAGGAGCAACCGGTTCCAGTCCGCTGCTGCTTCGGGAGTCGACTTCTGTGCCGACGGTATTTGCCTTGCATCGGGCGAGAAAGTATTTGGATTCTGTGCATTCCGATATTTCCCTTGTGATTACCGGAGGATTGCGGGTATCTTCTGATTTTGCCAAGGCTCTTGCTATGGGCGCGGATGCCGTTGCAATCGCCAGTGCAGGACTGATTGCAGCCGCCTGTCAGCAATACCGGATTTGCGGAACAGGAGATTGTCCGGTCGGGATAGCGACACAGAAGAAAGAGCTGCGGGACAGGCTGAAGATAGATGCGGCGGCCCAGAGGGTTGCAAATTTCCTGCAGGTATCATTAAAGGAGTTGGAGACATTTGCCAGAATTACAGGACATGCTTCCGTACATGACTTGAATACAGAAGATCTGGTTACATTAAATCAGGAAATAGCCGGGTATACGGACATACCCCATGCCGGAGCGGCATATTATAAAAAACAGGAGGAAATATAAAATGGGAAACAATCGTTACGAAGGAACACAGACAGAGAAAAATTTAAGGGCAGCATTTTCCGGAGAATCGGAAGCAAGGAACAAGTACACATATTTTGCATCCAAAGCCAAAAAAGAAGGCTACGAGCAGATTGCAGCATTATTTCTGAAAACGGCAGATAATGAAAAAGAGCATGCCAAGATGTGGTTTAAAGAATTAAACGGAATCGGAAATACAGCAGAAAATCTGGCGGATGCGGCAAACGGCGAAAATTATGAATGGACTGATATGTATGACGGATTTGCAAAAACGGCAGAGGAAGAAGGATTTCCGGAGCTTGCAGCGAAATTTAGGGGCGTTGCAGCGATTGAAAAGCATCATGAGGAACGTTACCGTGCTCTTCTGAAAAATGTGGAGATGCAGGAGGTATTCAAGAAGAGTGAGGTTAAGATTTGGGAATGCCGTAACTGCGGACATATTGTTGTCGGAACAGATGCTCCTGAAATATGTCCTGTATGCGCACATCCTCAGGCATATTTTGAAGTGCATGCAGAAAATTATTGATAGAAAAAGATTTTAATGGATGGAAATAAGCGATTCCTGGTATTTGATTATCAGGAGTCGCTTTTTTTCTGTCTGCATAGCTGCCGGTTGTCTGTGATTCCCGAAATCCCTGATTGACAAGATGTCTCTCCTGTGTTAGTCTATAAAGGCAGTTTATTATGGTAAAGTGATACTATGTTATCACAGAAGAGGAGGAAATATTCATATGAAAAAATTAATTGCGGCGATATTAATGGCAGGAATGGTAGTTTCCATGGCGGCCTGTGGAACAGACAAGGCAGATGATGCGAAGACGGATGCTTCTGCAAACGGCACAGAAGCAGCAGGCGGCGATACCTTTACGGTAGGCTTTGATCAGGATTTCCCTCCGTTTGGATATGTAGGCGATGATGGAGAATTTACCGGATTTGATATTGAAATGGCAACGGAATGTGCAAAACGCATGGGCAAAGAAGTTGTATTACAGCCGATTGACTGGGATGCAAAGGATATGGAATTGGAATCCGGCACGATTGATTGTATCTGGAACGGCTTTACGATGAACGGCAGAGAGGATCAGTATACCTGGAGCGATTCCTATATGGACAATACCCAGGTAGTGATTACCAAGAAAGATTCCGGTATTACGACGCTTGCAGATCTGGCCGGAAAGACGGTAGAGGTACAGAAGGAATCTTCCGCACAGTCTGCACTGGAAGATGAAGATCACACAGAGCTTTTGGCATCCTTTGGTGATTTCCTTCAGGTTGCAGAATACAATACGGCATTTATGGATTTGGAATCCGGAGCAGTCGATGCGATTGCCATTGATATCGGCGTGGCAAATTTCCAGCTGGAAGGAAAAGAAGATGACTATATTATCTTAGATGAAGTGATTTCTTCCGAGCAGTATGCGATTGGATTTTTTAAGGGCAATGAAACGCTTCGGGATGAAGTACAGAGTACATTAATGGAAATGGTAGAAGACGGAACATTTGCAGAAATTTCAGAGAAATATTTCGGCTATGATGTATGCACATTAAAGGCAGAATAGGCAGAGGTAAGTATGAGTTTAGAGATTATGGTGCAGCAGCTTGCGGGCGGGATGATTACAACGATTCAGATTTTTGTACTGACGCTTTTGTTTTCCCTGCCCTTAGGGCTTGTCGTTTCCTTTGGGAGAATGTCAAAAAATGTACTGATCAGAGGAGTTACCAAGCTGTATATTTCCATTATGAGGGGAACGCCTCTGATGCTGCAGTTGTTGGTTGTATATTTTGGTCCATACTACATATTCGGTATCAGTATTTCTTCCAGTTACCGCGCTTATGCAGTTATTATTGCATTTGCCATTAACTATGCGGCATATTTTGCGGAAATCTACCGGGGCGGAATTGAGTCTATGTCGAAAGGGCAGTATGAGGCGGCAAAGGTTTTGGGTTATACGAAGCTGCAGACGTTTTTTAAGATTATTTTTCCTCAGGTGATCAAACGGATACTTCCCTCTGTTACAAACGAAGTGATTACACTGGTCAAAGATACGTCATTGGCTTTTTCCATTGCATATGTTGAGATGTTTACCACAGCAAAAGCCATTGCGGCTTCCCAAAAGAGCATGGTTCCGCTGGTTGCGGCAGGTATATTCTATTATGTATTTAATTTTGTCGTTGCGGCAGGAATGGAATTATGGGAAAAGAAACTGAGCTATTATAGTTAGGAGACATTGGAATGAAGCTGCTTGAAATGAATCATGTGAAAAAAAGTTTTGATGACAATACCGTGTTAAAAAATATCAGCCTGTCAGTGGAAGAGGGCGAGGTCGTATCCATTATCGGACCTTCCGGTTCCGGGAAGTCTACACTTCTGCGGTGTGCAACACTGCTTGAAACAATGGATGACGGAGATTTGTATTATCTGGGAGAGGCAGCTGCAAAAAGCGACGGGAGCCGCGCTGTGTATGCAGGCACTTCGGAATTAAAGAAAATCGAGCGTCAGTTTGGACTGGTGTTTCAGAACTTTAATCTGTTTCCCCATTATTCTGTGATGAAAAACATTACGGATGCGCCGATTCATGTGCAGAAAAGGGATAAAGATGAGGTTTATCAAGAAGCCAGGGAGCTTTTGTTGAAAATGGGGCTTGGCGACCGGGCAGATTATTATCCCTGCCAGCTTTCCGGCGGACAGCAGCAGAGAGTTTCCATTGCACGGGCATTGGCGATGAAACCGAAGATTTTGTTTTTTGATGAGCCGACATCAGCATTGGACCCGGAATTGACCGGAGAAATCTTAAAGGTCATTACGGAGCTTGCAAAAGAGAAGATGACCATGGTGATTGTTACCCATGAGATGCATTTTGCAAGGGATGTGTCGGACCGGATGATTTTTATGGATCAGGGCGTGATTGTAGAAGAGACGACGCCGGATGCGCTGTTTGCATCGACGAATCAGCGTACCAGGGAATTTCTTGGAAAATATCATATACAGAATGGATGATGGATTGAGTTATATGGTGAAATAAGACGATAAAAGGGAGCGCAGGCTCCCTTTTTTGCGCTTGTGTTTTTCGTTGTGAATGATGTGAATATTATGTATTATTCTGGAAATCCTAAAGGATACCACAATGCCATACGGCAGAAAAAGGAAATCCT
>CANODN010000178.1 GCA_947564765.1 uncultured Roseburia sp.
CCGTGTTTCTATTATTTTTTGCGTACACTGATAAAAATAATCCTGATCACGTATCGCTGCCACTCCTGCTGCAAGAGCAGGCTGGTTCATGGTATAAGAATTAAAGGAATATTTACAGTCATTGATATACCCAATCAGCTCTGGATTTCCAAGCAAAAATCCAATCCGCATCCCCGCCATGGAACGTGATTTGCTGAATGTCCGGGCAATCAGCAGATTGTCGTATTTCTTTAACAAAGGAAGGGCTGATGCTCCTCCAAAATCAATATATGCTTCATCCACAATAACAATGACATCCGGATTCCAACGAAGAATTTCTTCGATTTCCTCCAAAGGCTTCAGCACGCCTGTAGGCGCATTGGGATTCGGAAATATGATCCCTCCGTTTTCCTTCTGATAATCCTCTGTACGAATCCGAAACGCTTCATCCAGTGGCTGCACCTCGTAGGAAATGCGAAACAGCTCTGCCCATACGTCATAAAAGGAATACGTAACATCCGGAAACAAAATCGGTTTTTTGGAATTAAAACAGGTCAAGAAAGCCATTGCCAGCACATCATCCGAACCGACTCCCACAAAAACCTGTCCCAAATCCAGCCCGTAATACTCCGCAATCGCTTTTACCAGCACAGATGCCGTCGGATCAGGATAACGGCGCAGCAGATCTGCATCCATATCCGAAAGTGCTTTCAGCACGCCCGGTGCAGGCGGATACGGATTCTCATTGGTATTTAATTTGATAATTCCCTGCGACCGGGGCTGTTCTCCCGGTACATAGGGAATTACCTTACGAATATTTTCTTCCCATGCTCTCATGCTCTTTCCTTCTTCTGCCTGAATCCTTTATGCTATTTATCCCTCTAAATGATATTCTTCTGCTAATTTTGCAAAAGCCTCCAAAGAACGGTTGATTTTTTCATTGGAAATGCAGTAAGCAAGACGGACATATCCGCCGCATCCAAATGCGCTGCCTGCTACCAGAATCAGATTGTATTTCTTGGCAGCTGCCACAAACTCTTTCTCGTTCTCCACCGGAGATTTTACCCAGAGATAAAAAGCTCCCTGGGGCTTGATGCAGGTAAAGCCCAGCTTTGTCAAACCTTCGTACAGATCTTTTCTGTTTTGATCGTAAAATTCCAGATTTGTTTTTTCGTTTACACAGCCTGCCACTGCCTTCTGCATCAGAGACGGTGCATTGACAAAACCTAACGTTCTGTTGGCAACTTCGATTCCTGCCAGAAGCTCTTTCGCATCCGTTACCGCATTCGGCACAGCAATATAGCCGATTCGCTCTCCCGGCAAGGATAAGGATTTGCTGAAGGAATAGCCTACGATCGTATTATGATAATATTTCGTCAGGAAATTTTCTTCGGCTCCGTCATAAATCAATTCTCTGTAGGGTTCGTCCGAAATCAGATAAATCTCTTTTTGATATTCGTCTTCTTTACGAAGTAAAATTTCCGCAATTTTTTTCATAGTCTCATCGGAATAAATGACGCCGGTAGGATTGTTCGGCGTATTGACAAGAACCGCCTTTGTTTTCTCTGTAAATGCCTCCTCAAAGGCTGCAAGATCCGGCTGAAATGTTTCAAAATCCGGCTGTACCGCAACAACAGATGCATCAAAATTCGCTGCATAGCTTCTGTATTCTCCGAAAAACGGTGCAAATACGATCACTTCATCTCCCGGATCTAAGATTGCCTTAAATACAATGTTGATGCCGCCTGCAGCGCCCACTGTCATGACGATATTTTCCCAGGTAAAATCCGTTCCAAACCGCTTGTTTAAATTGCCGGCTATCGCTGCTCTTGCGTCCTCATATCCGCTGTTTGACATATATCCATGCAGCACCAGCGGGTCCACCTCATCTAACAATTCTTTTATAACTGTTTTTATGGATTCCGGCGCCGGCGTCGCCGGGTTGCCCAGACTGAAATCAAATACATTCTCTTCTCCCACTTTGGCTGCAAGCTCTTTGCCCTCTACGAACATCGCACGAATAGCGGAACTGCCTTCCAAAGCCGCTTTTATCTTTTTTGAAAGCATACTATTACTCCTTCTTTCTGTTTTCTAAATGCAATGGACCAGACGGGAATCGAACCCGTGTCCAAAAATCAATCCCCTGTCCTTCTACGAGCGTAGTTTATTATTTGACATTCCCTCCGCGGGGCTTGAATAAACACAATTCCCGTTTTGGTAGCTTCATGATACGCCCACATACGCAAAGCTTAATATGTGTCGTTTCCCGCGTAGTCGAAGCCTGGTTCCTAAAGCGCGGGTGCTCTAGGTCAGACTGCTGCCCTTAGGCAGCGTAAGCTAAATTATCGTTAGCGTTTAATTTTAATTTTGGCATTTAACGCATTCCGTGCGGCTCGCTTCTCCAGCTTCATAATCCCTGTCGAAACCTTTACTGGCCCTTATTCTGAATTATTATATCCAAAAATGTATAAGCGGTCAACCGCCTAATACAGATTCTTCACTTTGAAATCTCTCTCTGCTTCCCTTCTCTGGTCTTTTTTGGCAATATCCTGCCGTTTGTCATAGAGCTTTTTACCCTTTGCAAGTGCAATCTGCACTTTTACCAGACTTCCTTTCAAATATACCTCCACCGGAACCAGTGTATACCCCTTTTCGGCTATTTTCTGCTGCAGCTTTAAAATTTCTTTCTTATGCAGCAGAAGCTTTTTGGGGCGCAGCGGATCTTTATTAAAAATATTTCCCTTTTCATAAGGGGAAATATGCATTCCGTATACGATAACTTCCCCGTCCTCAATTCGTATAAACGCTTCTTTAATACTGCACTTGCCCATACGCAGAGATTTTACTTCTGTCCCGTGCAGGCTGATTCCAGCTTCATAAAGCTCTTCTAAGAAATAATCATGTCTGGCCTTTTTATTGTTGGCAATCAGCTTTTTACTGTCCATATGCTTACCTCCTATTCTGCAAGCTCAAAATCCACTGTCCGAAGCAGTGTATCCGCTTTTACCGCCTTTACCTTTACCTTCTGCCCCAGTTTATACCTGCGGTTTGTCGCCTCTCCCATTAGCTCATAGGTATCTTCCAGATACACATAATAGTCGTCGGTTAATGACGTAATATGCACCAGTCCTTCTATGGTATTGGGCAGCTCCACATAAAGCCCCCATGCAGTAACACCGGAAATCACACCTTCAAACACCTCTCCGATGCGTTTTGACATATACTCTGCCTTTTTCAGCTTCTCCGTTTCTCTCTCTGCCTCCTCGGCCCGGCGTTCCGTTTCACTGGAATGCTTCGCCACCTCCGGAAGAATTTTATCATAATGGGCAATCCGGGTTTCCTTCATCCTGCCCCGCAGACAGTCCTTGATGATCCGGTGGATCTGTAAATCCGGATATCTGCGGATCGGAGAAGTGAAATGACAATAATACGAAGCCGCAAGTCCGAAATGTCCTGTACTGATCACCCCGTATTTGGCCTGCTTCATAGAACGAAGGGTCAAACGGCTGATCAAAAGCTCCTCCGGCGTCCCTTCGATTTTCTGCAGAAGCTTCTGCAGCTCTTTGGGATGAATTTCGTCCTGGCCGATATGAATCGAATAGCCGAAATTGTTGATAAATGCAGACAGCTTTTGAATCTTCTCGCCATCCGGATTGTCATGCGTCCGGTAAACAAAGGGCATCTGCTGCCAGAAAAAATCCTCTGCCACCGTTTCGTTGGCAATTAACATAAAATCTTCTATGATTTTTGTTGCCACATTCCGTTCATAAGGCAGAATTTCTACAGGATGACCTTCCTTGTCCAGATGAATTTTGGTTTCCGGAAAGTCAAAGTCAATGGACCCTCTCTTTTTGCGTTTATCCCGCAGAATTGCCGCCAGCTCTTCCATAAGGAGAAACATTGGCACAAGCTCTTTATATTCCTCCGTAACTGCCGGATCTTTGTCTTCCAGAATTTTTTTCACATTTGTATAGCTCATGCGGCGGTCTACACAGATCACCGTTTCTGCAATTTTATGATCAATGACTCTGCCTTTTGCATCTATTTTCATTATACAGCTTAATGTCAGACGGTTTTCTCCCTGATTTAAGGAGCAGATTCCATTGGAAAGCGTATGGGGCAGCATGGGAATCACCCGGTCTACCAGATAAACACTCGTCCCCCGCTCCAGAGCCTCTGCATCCAGTGCACTGTGTTCCTGTACATAATTGCTTACGTCTGCTATATGCACGCCAAGGCTGTATACTCCATCCTCTTTTGTCAATGTAATGGCATCGTCTAAATCCTTCGCATCGTCTCCATCAATCGTTACCGTCTGCCAGTCTCTAAGGTCCATGCGCCCTGCCATATCCGCAGGAGAAACCTCCTTGGCTGCCCGCTGTGCCTGATTTAATACCCTGACCGGAAATTCCATAGGAAGATCATATGCTTTAATCAAAGAAAGGATGTCTGTTCCGGGATCATTGATGTGACCGATAATTTCAATTACTTTTCCCTCCGGCTTCTTTCCTTTCTTCCCGTAATCTGTAATTTCTACGATCACCTTATGTCCGCTTACGGCTCCCTTTGAATGCTCTTTCGGTACAAAAATATCCTGTCCGATCTTTGCGTCATCGGGAATGACAAATCCAAAGGTCTGGGCAGAATCGTAAGTTCCTACCACCTGTGTCAGTCCGTGGGAAAGAACTTTGACAATGCTTCCCTCTCTGCGCTTTCCGGTCTGTACCGGACTGACTCTGGCCTGTACCAAATCTTTGTGGAATGCACCGTTTATCTGATCTGACGGAATAAAAATATCCTCCGCTTCTCCTTCTATTGTGACAAATCCATCTTAAAAAACACTCTATTTTTTCATTTACATTTAATAATATATCA
>CANODN010000179.1 GCA_947564765.1 uncultured Roseburia sp.
TTCTTACCAACTTGACACTATTATGCCATCAGCCCCCACCTGCCGATTCGAATACTCTCTAAATCCAGACAAGGCTCTCTCCCCCATGTCTCAGACAGACTTTCACCTCCCTATACCAATGCATACAAAAAACCGGCTGCCTAACATTTAGACAGCCGGTTCATTTCTTTCTATTATTATACTCTGGATAAATATTCTCCCGTTCTTGTGTCAATCTTAATCACATCTTCCTGATTGACAAACAACGGAACATATACGGTAGCGCCTGTCTCAACAACTGCAGGCTTCGTAGCGCCTGTTGCCGTATCGCCTTTAAATCCAGGCTCTGTATCTGTAATCTGCAGCTCCACAAACAGAGGCGGTTCTACTGCAAATACGTTTCCATTGTGAGAACATACCTTTACCATCTCATTCTCTTTTACAAATTTCAATGCATCACCAATATCATCCTTGCTCAATGCAATCTGATCATATGTTTCAACGTCCATGAAGTAGAATAAATCTCCATCTGCATATAAGTACTGATAATCTTTTCTGTCAATACGTGCCTGGGGACACTTCTCTGTCGGACGGAAGGTTTTCTCCACAACACCGCCGCTCTTAATATTCTTTAACTTGGTTCTGACAAACGCTGCACCCTTTCCCGGTTTCACATGCTGGAATTCAATAATCTGAAATATATTTCCTTCTAATTCGATCGTAATACCATTTCTGAAATCTCCTGCTGAAATCATAAATTTTCCTCCTTAATACGTTTGGGCTCTAGCCACTTGTACATTTTATACTAAAAGCATTGGTTTTTCAACCTTTTTTTACCTTATTCTAAAATTACTTGTAACTATACAGCCTACGGCTGCATAGTTACGGAATCCTCCCATTAAAGTTTGCCTGCGGCAAAGGGGGCGGATTCCCTCTTGGCGAAATATACACATTCTTACGGACTTCATAGTTACAAGTATTTACCGTACCAGTGACTGGGCCATCCTGTGATAGGTATGACGGATGCCCCGGATCGCCGTACTATACGCCATAATATTCTCCGGAAGCGCCATTCCCACATAGCCGGAATCTCCGATATGGTGAATATCTGTGCCTGTCATTTTACATTCCAGTGCAATCCGTTTTATGGTATCTATATCCGCTCCCTCCTGGGAAGTTCCGATCGCGGTAATCGTAAGCTTACCCAGACTGTGTGCATATCCCACCAGACCGCGAATATACTCAGTCGTAATCCCCGGTACGGTTCCCGGCGCCGGCATCAGTATCACATCTGCGCCTGCCTCTGCAAACAAACGGATATCTTCCTTTGTAATGATATGTTCTCCTCCCTCGCCGATCACACCGGATGCATGCATTTTTCCGGCTGCAAGCACAATCTTATCTCCGATTTCCGATGAAATCGCCCGAAGGGAAGAAGTAATTGCATCATTGCTCACACCGTTGCCCGGATTGCCGGTCAAAACAATCATATCCACTCCCATTTTCTGTGCCAGAACGGCATTTTCCACCGTTGCATAACGGCCGGGACTCATCGCCCAGATCGTCTCGGCATTTTCCGACGCAGCCGCATCGTCTACCGGCTCCAGATTAATGCCCACCATGCGGCCGGTCAGCCGTTTCACCTCGCGCACTACGTCTGTCTTGTCTACTTCCGGCAGTGCATGAATCACAGGATTTTGCACATCAAACATATTTAACAGAATCAGATCCGCCCCCATAGATGCCGCAAATTCCGCATTTGTTACATCAGTAAGCAGTGGTACGGTAATTCCGATGGTTTCGCTTGCCAATACCCTTCCTTCACTTCCCGCAATCGCCGATATCACTTCTTCTTTGGTAAGATGACTCATCTCTGCCGGCGTCATATTTAAAATTCGTTTTGCCATATCTAAGATCCTCTTCTTTCTTTTTCTTTAAAGTCTTTCCTTTATTTGAAATTCTATCCTTTTTGGGACATGACAATTCAAATATCTCTCCTGTTATTCTCTGGATTCTATTTCTGCAATCATGGCAACTCTATTTTCATGTCTTCCGCCTAAAAATTCTGCCTCAAGATATGCCTTTACGATATCTTTTGCCAGCTCTTCTCCCACAATACGCGCCCCAAATGCAATAATATTGGCATTGTTATGTTCTTTTACCAGCCTTGCCGTTGTCACATCCGAGCATACGGCAGCCCGGATTCCTTTGACTTTATTGGCTGCAATAGAGATTCCAACGCCTGTCCCACAGATTAAGATTCCGCAGTCCGCCCGTCCTTCGGTAACGGCTCTTGCTACTTTTTCTCCATATTCCGGATAGTTACAGGATGCATTTGTATCGGTTCCGTAATTCTCTACTTCATGACCAAGCCCTTGTACATAAGCCATAATCTGATGCTTTAACTCTACTGCTGCATGGTCGTTGCCAATTGCGATTTTCATAACTTCCTCCCTCTCTGATAAAAAAACAAAACAATCTTTTCAAAATAACGTTTGATTACAATCTGTATTTCTTCTTTTGGATGAATCGGCTCTACCAGGATAGAATAAATCCCTGCCAGCTTTGCCCCTGCCACATCGGTAAAAATCTGGTCACCAATAAAAACCGTACTGCTGCATCCGGTATGCATCATCTCCATGGCACGCCTGTAATTGCCGGGTTTCGGCTTTCCTGCCTTAAAAATATAACGGGCACCCACCCGGTCGGCAAACATCTTTACCCTTGGTTCTTTGTTATTGGAAATTAAAACACTGTCAAATCCCAATTCCCTCAAATGTACAAACAAAGCAACTGCCCTGTCATCTGCAGGCTCTCCATGGGGAACCAGCGTATTGTCAATATCAAAAATCAGACCACGGAATCCTTTCTGATACAAGGCATCATAATCAATCTGATATGCAGAAGGCAGATATTCATCCGGATATAAAAAATGTTTCATATACACTCCTTTTATGTCACGCTCTTTATGTATCCAGTATTTTCTTTAATTCATTCATAAAGGTATTGATATCCTTAAATTCACGATATACGGAAGCAAACCGGACGTAGGCAACTGCCTCCAGATCCTTCAGCTTGTCCATAACAATTTCACCGATTATAGAACTGGAAATTTCCTTTTCCTCCCGGTTAAAAATCTCTGTCTCAATCTCGTCCACCAGCTGATTGATCTGGTCTACGGAGATTGGACGCTTATGGCAGGCCCGCAAAATCCCCGCTTCGATCTTCGAACGGTCATACTGCTCTCTGTTGTTGTCTTTTTTGATCACAATCAGCGGTATGGTTTCCACTTTTTCATAGGTAGTAAAACGCTTTCCGCACTCGTCACACAGACGCCTGCGGCGAATGGAACTGTTATCATCTGCAGGTCTTGAATCAATCACCCTTGTATTCTCACTGCTGCAATATGGACATTTCATAGAAAATCCCCCTATAATTTTCTTCTTACATCTTCTTCTTTTACTTCAACCAGAATAATATCAGAACCTATACGAACGATACATTTCCATGGTATGCAAAATTCAAAATCATGCCCGAACATACCAAAAAATTTGCACGGTCCTGGCACAATTAACGCCTGAATGCAGCCTGTTTTCTCGTCAAATTCCAGATCAATCACGTTTCCCAGACATTTACAGTTGCAGACATTGATTACTTCTTTCTCCTGAAGCTCACATAAACGCATTGGCAGACCTTTTTGTTTTCTTCCTTTTAATCTATTCTGAAGGTTTTTGTCCTATTCCCCTATACATTAAAACGAAACAGCATCACATCTCCGTCCTTTACGACGTATTCTTTGCCTTCCAGTCCGACGATTCCCTTCTCCTTCGCTGCCGCAAGACTTCCGCAGTCTAAAAGATCCTGATAATTTACAACCTCTGCCCGGATGAATCCCCGTTCAAAATCCGTATGAATCTTGCCGGCCGCCTGAGGCGCTTTTGTCCCCTTCACAATCGTCCAGGCTCGTGTCTCATCTTCTCCTGCGGTCAGATAGCTGATCAGCCCCAAAAGGCTGTAGCTTGCCTTAATCAGTTTTTCCAGACCGGATTCTTTTAATCCAAGCTCTTCTAAAAACATAGCCTTTTCATCTTCATCCAGCTCTGCGATCTCCTGTTCAATCTGCGCGCAGATGACAAACACTTCACTGTTTTCCGATGAAGCCTGTGTTCTGACATTCTGTACAAAAGAGTTGGAAGCTCCATCGTCAGCAAGATCATCCTCCGCCACATTGGCTGCATAAATTACCGGTTTGGCTGTCAGAAGATTATAAGAAGCAAACCAGTTTTCTTCCTCCTCATCACCGGATAATACAAATGTCTTAGCTGTATTTCCGTTTTCCAGATGCTCTTTGATCTGTTCCAGAAGGGCCAATTCCTTCGCCAGCGTTTTGTCATTTCTGGCTCCCTTGGAGGTCTTGGCAATCCGGCGCTCTAAGATTTCAATATCGGAAAAAATAAGCTCCAGATTAATCGTTTCAATATCCCGAACCGGATCAATGCTGCCGTCTACATGCACTACATTGCCGTCTTCAAAGCAGCGTACTACGTGTACAATGGCATCTACCTCTCTGATGTTAGCCAAAAACTGATTGCCAAGGCCTTCTCCTTTACTGGCTCCCTTTACCAAACCTGCAATATCTACAAATTCAATTACAGCGGGTGTCACTTTTTTAGAGTGATACATGTCTCCCAACAGCTTCAACCGCTCGTCCGGTACCGCAACGATTCCCACATTGGGATCAATTGTGCAGAAAGGGTAGTTTGCTGATTCTGCGCCTGCCTTTGTCAGTGAATTGAATAATGTACTTTTTCCTACGTTAGACAGTCATATCCATTTTTCAGTTTTTCTTTCAAT
>CANODN010000180.1 GCA_947564765.1 uncultured Roseburia sp.
TCTTAAGGGCGATACGAATGCCCGCTACCTTCAGGAACACGGTGTGAGGATATGAAAAAAGAAGCCATGCCCTTTACCTTGGAAGAAAAAGAATTTGACGGAACAAAAGTATTATTTTCCAATCTCTTTTCCAACGGCATTTTATATCTGAATCTGATGTTTGATGTCCGTACCGTTACAGAGGAAGAGCTTCCGTATCTGGGGATTTTAAAAGCAGTCCTTGGATACGTTGACACCAAAACCTACACCTATGATGATCTGGCCAATGAAATCAATCTGGAAACAGGCGGAATGTCCAGTGTGATTTCCACGTATGACAATGCAAAAGAAGAGGGTGCATACGAAGCAAAATTTGAAATCCGCATCAAGGCATTGTATGATAAACTTCCAAAAGCCATGACTCTGCTGGAGGAAATCCTGCTTTCTTCGAAACTGGAGGATACGAAGCGGTTAAAGGAAATTCTTTCAGAGGTCAAATCCAAACTGCAGATGACACTTTCTGCTTCGGGCAATCTGGTGTCCGCAGCCAGGGCAATGTCTTATTTTTCAGAAACGGCAAAATACAGTGATTTAACCCTTGGCATTGATTTTTATCGTGTTGTGGCAGATTATGAGGAGCATTTTGATGAGAAAAAAGAAGAGCTGATCCAGAGATTGCAAAAACTGGTCCGCCTTGTATTCACAAAGGAAAATCTCATGGCAGGGATTACCTGTGACGAAGCCGGTTTTGAAAAAATTCCCGCCGCTATTTTGGAATTAAAGGAAAAGCTTCCAAAAGCCGGGGAAACGCGTCCTGCAGCACGGCTTTCCTGTAGGAAAAAGAACGAAGGATTTATGGACGCCTCCAAGGTGCAGTACGTGTCAATGGCTGGAAATTTCAGAAAAGCAGGATTTTCTTATACCGGGATTATGAAGATTTTGAAAGTGATTTTAAGCTATGATTATCTGTGGCTGAATGTACGGGTAAAAGGCGGCGCTTATGGCTGCGGCGGCTCTTTTATGCGCAACGGCAATGTCTACTTTTCGTCTTACAGAGATCCCAATCTGGAAAAGACAAAAGAAGTGTATGAAGGGATACCGGATTACCTTCGGAATTTTACTGCAGATGAACGGGAAATGACGAAATATATTATCGGAACCATTAGTGAACTGGATACGCCGATGAATCCGGCGGCAAAGGGAATGCGTTCTGTGGCCGCTTATCTGACGGGTATCACTTATGAAGATATCCAGAAAGAAAGAGACGAAGTCATAAAGGCGGAGCCAGAGGATATCAGGGAAATTTCCAGGCTGGTAAAAGAAGTACTTTCTCAGGAGAATTTCTGTGTGATTGGAAATGAAGAAAAAATCACAGAGCAGAGCAATCTGTTTGCATCCGTTGCACAGCTGTTTTAACGGAAAGCAGTTTTCAAATACGCCCCGAAGCAGATAACAGAAAGGATAAATATGGAAGAGAATTTAAAATCAGGGTTTGTAACGATTATCGGCAGGCCAAATGTGGGAAAGTCCACATTGATGAATCATCTGATCGGTCAGAAAATTGCCATTACTTCAAACAAACCTCAGACGACAAGGAATCGCATCCAGACGGTTTATACCGATGCCAAAAGGGGGCAGATCGTATTCCTTGATACGCCGGGTATGCACAAGGCCAAGAATAAGCTGGGAGAATATATGGTCAATGCCGCAGTGGGAGCCTTAAATGATGTGGATGTGATTTTATGGCTGGTGGAACCGGGAAATTATATCGGAGCAGGGGATCAGCAGATCCTAAAGCAGTTAAAATCCGTTCGCCAGCCGGTGATTTTGATCATCAACAAAATCGATAAGGTGGAGAAACCAAAGATTTTAGAATATATTGACACATACCGTAAAGCCTATGATTTTGATGAAATCATACCGGTATCCGCATTGCGTGGGCATAATTTAGATGATGTCGTGGACACTATTTTTAAATACCTTCCCTACGGTCCGATGTTTTATGACGAAGATACCGTTACCGACCAGCCGGAGCGTCAAATTGTATCGGAAATTATCCGGGAAAAGGCGCTTCATGCGCTGGAGGAGGAAGTGCCTCACGGCATTGCGGTGATCATTGAAAAAATGAAAGCCCGAAAGAACAGGGACGGTCTTATGGATATCGAGGCGACGATTATCTGCGAGCGGGATTCTCATAAGGGAATTATTATCGGAAAAGGCGGAACCATGTTAAAGAAAATCGGAAGCAATGCGCGCTTTGAAATCGAACGGCTGCTGGACTGCAAGGTAAACTTAAAGCTTTGGGTAAAGGTGAAGAAGGACTGGCGGGATTCGGATTCCCTGATCAAAAATTTCGGTTACCGCAAGGACGAGATTTAAGAATACCAATTTTTATCTGGTATGATTCTGCCAAAGCGGGAAAACCTAAGTATGAAATATCTTTCACTTAGGAGATGAGGGCAGATGATACAGGATGCGTGGAAAAATTTTGAATTGAGCGGAAAAGTTTCGGACTATCTGACTTATTGTCAAAGTGCAGGAACAAAAGAGGAATGGAACATGAAAAACGGCGGATCGGCGGCAGAAAGAGGAACGGGCAGTTATGGGACAGAACATAGTTCTGACGGGCATGGTGCTAAATGCAATGCCAATTGGAGAGTATGACAAGCGGATTACCGTATTGACAAAAGAAAGAGGGAAGATTACAGCCTTTGCGCGGGGAGCCAGACGGCCAACCAGTCAGCTTTTGGCTGCAGCCAACCCTTTTTCCTTTGGAGAATTTGAATTTTTTGAAGGGCGCAGTACATATAATCTGGCAAAAGCTGCAATTTCAAATTATTTCAGGGAACTTTCCGAAGATCCCATTAAGGCCTGCTATGGGTTTTATTTTTTAGAAATTGCAGATTTTTATGCCCAGGAGAACAACGACGGGACAGGGATGTTAAAGCTCCTTTATCAGACGCTCCGGGCGCTGGGCAATCAGGCGTTTGATCCCCGTCTGGTGCGCAGAATCTATGAGTTGAGGGTTCTTTTGGAGGAGGGGGAGTATCCAGGGCTTTTTGCCTGTCAGAAATGCGGAAAAAAAGAAGATCTTAAGTGGTTTTCTGTAAAAAGACATGGAATGCTGTGCGGACTCTGCGGCAGGGAAGAACATGCGCTTCCTGTAAAGGAATCCACATTGTATACGCTGCAGTATATTCTTTCGTCAGATATTGGAAAGCTCTATAATTTCCGCGTTTCCGAAGATGTATTGGAACAGTTAGAGCAGGTTACGGACCGTTTTTTTACGGTGCAGTCTTCCCACGATTTCCAGTCTCTGGAAATTTTAAAGACAATCGCAGGTTGAAATCCTGAAAAGAACATAGTATAATAGCAGGGATTGCAGCGGGAATAGAACGGAGGTAAAAAGAGATGAAAAAGATAATATGCATCAGTATTATGGTTTTTTGTATTGGACTATTATCCGGATGCTCCAGTAAAACAGATGTAGACACAAGTACTGTTTTTATTGAGAAAAAGGGAAAAATTATCAGTGTTGATGTAGAGCATCTGGACAAGGATTATTATGACATTGAAGAGCTGAAGGAGTATATTACAGAACATGTGGAAGACTATACCGAAAAGAATGGAGATACGGTAGAGGAAAGCTCCTTTGATGTAAAAGACGGGATTGCCAAGCTTACCATGGAATACGATTCTTATGAAGATTATACGAAGTTCAACGGAGTGGAACTGTACAGCGGAACCGTAGTGGGAGCGCAGGCAGACGGATATGATTTTGATATGGAATTCTATCGTGTGGAGGATTCAAAAAAGCAGGAAAAAGCAGAAAAATCCGCTGTATTGGCAGACGACGACAACAAAATTGTTATCATCAAAGCCAATGTGGATGTAAAGATTCCGGGTACGATTTTATATGTTTCCGCACCGGATACAGAAATTATGAGTGAAGATGTCGTTTCTATTGTGGGTGAAGGAGCCAATGAAGAAGCACAGCTTACATATATTATATACAAATAGCAGTGTACAAACAGCAAGGAGGAATGCAAATGGAAAAGTCAATGGATAAGATTGTCGCATTAGCAAAAGCAAGAGGTTTTGTATACCCGGGTTCCGAGATTTACGGCGGTCTTGCAAATACATGGGATTACGGCAATCTGGGGGTGGAACTGAAGAACAATGTAAAAAGAGCATGGTGGGAAAAGTTTGTACAGGAAAACCCTTATAATGTAGGCGTAGACTGTGCGATTTTAATGAATCCCCAGACATGGGTGGCTTCCGGTCATCTGGGTGGATTTTCCGATCCGCTGATGGATTGTAAGGAATGTCATGAACGGTTCCGTGCCGATCAGTTGATTGAGAATTTTTCCGCAGAAAACGGTATTGAACTGGAAAGCTCCATCGATGGATGGTCCCAGGAGGAAATGGCGTCATTTATTGAAGAGCACAAGATTTCCTGTCCGACCTGCGGCAAACATAATTTTACCGATATCCGCCAGTTTAACCTGATGTTTAAGACCTTCCAGGGCGTAACAGAGGATGCAAAAAATACCGTATATTTAAGACCGGAAACGGCACAGGGTATCTTTGTTAATTTCAAAAATGTACAGCGGACTTCCCGTAAGAAGATTCCTTTCGGCATCGGCCAGATCGGAAAATCCTTCCGTAACGAGATTACACCGGGGAACTTTATTTTCCGAATCCGGGAGTTTGAGCAGATGGAGCTGGAGTTTTTCTGTGAGCCAGGCACCGATCTGGAATGGTTCCAGTACTGGCGCGGCTT
>CANODN010000181.1 GCA_947564765.1 uncultured Roseburia sp.
TTGTGATTGGACGGCGTTTTCGTTATTCTAAAAAGGAAGGAAAAAAGGAGAAGAAAAAGCAAAAAAAGCCCAAGAAGCCCAAGGAGAAGAAGCCCAAGAAACCAAAGAAACCCAAAGAAAAGAAACCGAAGAAGCCAAAAGAAGTGGATCTTTCACCGCCGCTTCCGAAGGTTCCCGTCGTGTTAATCTTTGTGATGAGTATTTCGGTTATGCTGTTTGTCATACTTTCCTCCAATCTTTTGGGATATTCCACCAGTATAACAGAAGCGAAGGCTGCTTATGCCGGTTATAACTATGTAGGCGCTTATCAGAAGATGGCAGGATTAACGCCCAAAGAAAAGGATGCGGAATTTGCAGAGCAGGTCCGCCTTTTGGCTTTGGTACAGGAGAAGCTTGTAAACGGCGACGCACTTTATCTGAACGGAGAATATACTATGGCGCTGGATTCTTATATCTGTGCGCTGGGCCGGTATGAGATTCATTACAACGAGGCGGCTTCTTATCAGATTGCACAGGAATATGAGAATCTAAAGCAGCAAATCGTGGTACAGCTGCAGGAGACATTCGGCGTAACGGCCGATACTGCAAAAGGGATTTATAACCTCAGAGACCGTACGGAATATACAAGAAGGGTTTATGAAATTGTCAAAAACCTGGGCCTCATAGAATAAGGAAAAGAATATGATTGCAATTTTGGATTATGACGCAGGAAATTTAAAAAGTGTAGAAAAAGCCCTGTCATATTTGGGGGAAGAAAGTAAGATCACAAGAGACAGACAGGAAGTGGAAAAGGCAGATAAATTGATTTTGCCCGGCGTCGGTTCCTTCGGCGCAGCTATGGAACAGCTTAGGAAATACGAGATTGATAAAATGTTACAGGAAGCGGCAGCAGCCGGTAAGCCGATACTTGGAATCTGCTTAGGGCTGCAGCTTCTGTTTGATGACAGTGAAGAAAGTCCTGGTGTGGAGGGCCTGCATTTATTAAAAGGCAGTATTTTGCGGATTCCGGATACGAAGGGGCTGAAAATTCCCCATATAGGCTGGAATTCCTTAAAGCTTCAGAATAACGGCAGATTGTTTGAAGGAACAGGCACAGAGCCTTATGTCTATTTTGTACATTCCTATTATCTGAAAGCAGAGGATGAAGGGATTGTTACTGCATCCACAGAATACGGCGCGCATATTCACGCTTCCATAGAGCAGGGAAATCTGTTTGCCTGTCAGTTTCATCCGGAAAAAAGCAGTGAGACGGGACTTAGAATATTATCGAATTTTGCAAGGATTCAGGGAGGGAATGGCTGATGTTTACAAAAAGAATCATTCCGTGTCTGGATGTCAATAACGGAAGAGTGGTAAAAGGCGTTAATTTTGTAAATCTGCGGGATGCAGGAGATCCCATTGAAATTGCGGCAGCCTATGACAAAGCGGGAGCGGATGAAGTTGTATTTTTGGATATTACGGCTTCCTCTGACAACCGGAAAACAGTCGTAGATATGGTCCGTCAGGTTGCGGAACGGGTATTTATTCCCTTTACGGTGGGAGGCGGTATCCGCAGCGTAGAGGATTTTAAGGTTTTGCTTCGGGAAGGCGCGGATAAGATTTCCATTAACTCTTCGGCAATCGACCGGCCGGAGCTGATTTCCGAGGCCGCCGATAAATTCGGCAGCCAGTGCGTGGTGGTTGCGATTGACGCAAGACGCAGAGCAGACGGAAAGGGATTTCATATATACAAAAACGGCGGAAGGCTGGATATGGGCATAGATGCCGTGGAATGGGCCATGAAAGCAGACCGTCTGGGTGCGGGAGAAATCCTTCTGACCAGTATGGATTGTGACGGCACCAAGGCAGGCTATGATATAGAGTTGACGAAAACAATTGCAGAAAATGTATCCATTCCTGTGATTGCTTCCGGCGGTGCAGGTACAAAGGAACATTTTTATGAAGCGCTGACGGAGGGCAAGGCAGATGCAGCTTTGGCAGCTTCTCTCTTTCATTATAAAGAGCTTGAAATAGCGGAGTTAAAAGATTATCTTGCAGGGAAGGGTGTGTCTGTCAGGAGATAGACGGCTCTGCGGAAAGGAAACAGACTATGGGAATGATCACAAATGACTGGCTGAATGCAGTTTCAGATGAATTTAAGAAGCCTTATTACAAAGATTTGTATACGTTTGTAAGGGAAGAATACGGCAAATCTGTCATATATCCTCCGGCGGATGATATTTTTAATGCGTTTCATTTTACACCGCTTAGTAAGGTGAAGGTTCTGCTGCTGGGACAGGACCCTTATCACAACGTAAATCAGGCCCACGGGCTTAGCTTTTCTGTTCTGCCCAGTCAGAAGGACATACCGCCGTCTCTGCAGAATATTTATCAGGAGCTGCATGATGATATCGGATGTTACATTCCCAATAACGGATATTTGAAAAAATGGGCGGATCAAGGCGTCTTACTTTTGAATACGGTTTTGACTGTCCGGGCGCATCAGGCAAATTCTCATCAGGGCAAAGGCTGGGAGTTGTTTACGGATGCAGTGATTCGGGCGGTCAATGAACAGGACCGGCCGATCGTTTACTTCCTCTGGGGAAGACCGGCACAAAATAAAGCGTCCATGTTGACGAATCCGAAGCATCTGATTTTAAAAGCGCCGCATCCAAGCCCCCTGTCTGCGTACAGAGGATTTTTCGGCTGCAAGCATTTCAGTCAGGCAAATGCTTTTTTACAGGAAAACGGCCTGGAGCCCATTGACTGGCAGATTGAAAATATTGAGACAGAATCAAAATGAATAAATGCAGAGGGATTGGTATATAACTAAAGCAATATTTGAAAAAGAAGGTTTTTCGGAATGTATTACAGGGTCTGTGATCAGGGACTGGTTGGGATTGACCGGAGGGACTGGGAGAAAAGCACCGGCGGAATCGGCGTTTTTGATGAAGAAGAATGGAGCCGCGAGCTAAAGCTGCAGAAAGAGTTTTCCCTTGACCGAAAGGAAGAGCATGTTTTTTTCTGCAGACTGAAGATCTATGCGTCGTATCTTTTTGGAATTTTTCATATCCCGATCAAGAAAAAAGAAAAACGGAATTTTCATTTTGCCGTTTATATATTAAAGGATAGGCTGATTTTTGTAGAAGAGGATGCTTTTGTAAAGGATTTGATTCATACGATACAGGGCAGGATTCAAAATGCAGCTTATACAATGGATCAGTTTTTGGATGATTTTTTTATGGCAGTCGTGGAAGACGATATTTTGTATCTGGCCGTTTTGGAACGGGAAATCGCAGATATGGAAGAGAAGGTCTTACAGGGCGATACCGATTATTTTCATTACCGTATGCTGGGAATCAAAAAAGAGATTTCCCGGCTGTATTGTTATTATTGCCAAATGGCGGATATCGCAGAGATTTTTGTAAAGAAACGGAATACCTGCAGTGATTTTTCGGAAAGAGTCGGAAGGTTAAAGCAGGAGGCACAGTCCTTGCGGGAATACGCCATGCAGGTACAGGATGTGTATCAATCAGAGATTTCGATTCATCAGAACAATATTATGAAGCTTTTGACCGTTGTTACAACGGTTTTTCTGCCTTTGACGTTGATTGCAGGGTGGTATGGCATGAATTTTTACAACATGCCGGAATTAAGCTGGGAATACGGATACCTGACGGTTTCCGTGATTAGTATTCTTATTGTAATGATCAGTCTCTGGTATTTTAAAAAAAAGAAATTTTTATAAATTCAGATAGAAAACGAGGCTTTTGTTTTGAATAGAAAAAAAGAAATCCGCCAATATAAAGAAGCATTGAAAAAGGAGCATCGCTACGGCACGAATGCGGTGATTGGCTGGGATAAGCTGGATAACACAGCACACATTTTTCCGGTCATCGCAGGAGAGAGTATGAGCAATGTATACCGCATTTTTGTCAGTTTGAATGAGAATGTGGATGCAGAGCTTTTGCAGCAGGCTCTGGATGCGGTGCTTCCGAAATTTGACGGGTTTAATATGCGCTTAAGACAGGGCGTGTTCTGGTATTATTTTGAGGAAAACGGCAAACCGGCGCCGGCGGTGCGCACGGAGAATACCTATCCCTGCCGTTATATTGTGCCGAATCGGAACAGGAGTTATCTTTTTCGGGTTTCCTGTTATCGAAACCGGATCAACCTTGAGGTGTTCCATGTACTGACCGATGGAATGGGCGGAATTAATTTTTTGAAGGAGCTTACGTATCAGTATCTTCGCATTGCGCATCCCAGATTAGGAGAGGAGGTAGGCGATCATTTATCCGTCGATACTTCTCTGAACCGGGAAGACAGTTTTTTGAAAAATTATAAAAAAAGCCATACGAAGGGATACAAGACGCAGAGAGCCTATCTGTTAAAGGGAGAGAAGTTAAAGGCCGGTGAATTTGGAGTGATTCACGGAATTATGAGTGTAACAGAGCTGAAGAAAACGGCGCATCGCTATGAGGCCAGCATCAATGAATATCTGGTAGCGGCATACATTTACAGTATTTATACCGAATGTCTGCATAAAGCAGCCGGAACAAAGCCCATTCGTGCTGCAGTTCCGGTGAATCTGCGGCCTTTTTTTCATTCTGTTACAACCAAAAACTTTTTTGTTATGGTGTCGGCGGAGTTCCTTCCTCTAAAAGAGGAATATACGTTTTCAGAGGTGCTGGAAATTGTCCGTGAGAACTTAAGG
>CANODN010000182.1 GCA_947564765.1 uncultured Roseburia sp.
TGCGTTATGGGGAAGCTGAGAGTTTTTGGTTTTTGCTGATCCATTTTTTTCTTTTTTTCTTTCTTTTCGGATTGATCGCCGCCGGAAGCTTCTTCCTCTAAGTCATCTTCATCATCTTTTCCGAATAAGGTCTCCGAAAGCTTTGCAAAAAATCCTTCTTTCTTTTTGTCGGAGGATTTTTTGTCTTTTTTCCCGGACTTCTTCTGATCAGACTCCGGATCTTCATCCTCCTGTATCACATCGCTGTCACGGGACAGATTTAAAATGTCTTCTTCTGAAGGCGTTTCGGAAAGAATATCCTCAAGCTCCTGCTCTTCCCCGGAAAGTGTTTCTCCCGGTGCGGATTCTCCCCGGTCACCGGAGGCTTCCGTCCAGGAATCGTCCTCTAATGTATTGACCTCAAATGTATCTTCCTTTTGTTCTGCCGGCTTCGATTCTTCTGCAGCTTCCTTCGCCGTATTGACAATTCCTTCCAAATCATCAAAAAAACTGTCGCCTGTACTTTTAAAATCCAGAGAAGACTCCGTATCATCTTCAAATTCCGAAAAAACCTCATCCAGATCTCCGGCTCCCAGCTCGTTTTCAAAATCCCTGATAAAATCTTCACTTGTTCTCCGTCTCTTCCGCTCGGCTTCTGCTTTCCGCTCGGGAGAAACATTGTTCAACAAGGAATCCAGATATTCCTCTGTCTTATTCACTGCAAGTACCTCCTGTATGAAAACCTACGAAGGGATGTGAGCATCTGTCACATCCCTCAATTATTTTTATGCTCCGGCGCTTGATTCAATTAATCTGTCAATCGTTTCTACCAGTCTGCCGATCTCCGGCTTTGTCAGCTGTGCATCCGCTCCAAGCTGTTCTCCCTTTCGGCGCATTTCGTCATTTACCAGCGACGAAAAGATAATCAACGGTATATGTTTGATTTCGTCATTGCTCTTCACCAGCTTTGTCAGACGATGTCCATCCATAAGCGGCATTTCAATATCGGTAATGATACAACGCACCATATGCTCGAGCGTGCCTTTTCTCCTGTATTCACAAATCTTTTCCCATGCTTCCTGTCCGTTTGCCGTAACAATCTGTTTGGTATAACCAGCCTTTTTCAGACAGTCTGTAATCAATTTGCTAAGCAGCGGGGAATCCTCTGCAATCAAAATCGGACAATCGCTTCTGTCTCTTGCATTATAATCATCCAGATCAGATATCTTAAGTCCCGTCTCCGGACTGATATCCGTTACAATTCGTTCAAAATCCAAAATAACAACCAGATTGTTATCCAACTTCACAACTCCTGTCGATACGCCTCCGTCATCCGAATTAATCGTCGAATCCGGTTTGATAATATCCTCCCAGGAAACTCTGTGGATACCGATTACCTCATCTACGTGAAAAGCAATGTTTAATTTATTGAAATTCGTAATAATGAATAAGCCTTCCTTATCATCCTCGGGAACACCGATGCACCGTTTCAGATTAATGACAGTAATCATAACATCCCTTGGCATGAAAATACCTTCCACACAGGGATTGGCATGGGGGATCGGCGTAACCGGCTGATACGACAATATCTCGCGAATCTTTGCTACGTTAATCCCGTAACGATGCTGCCCTAATGTAAACTCCAGTATTTCCAGTTCGTTTGTTCCGCTTTCCAGTAATATGTTTGTATCCATAAATCTTTCCCTCCCGGTTACATTTATTTTCTGACGCCGCCTGTTCGCTCCGGCAGCCTATGGTTTCCTATGCTCTTTATTATAACAATATTTTTTCGTATTGTATATTATTTTTTTATAAATTTGCCGTGTACCGGCTGCCATCTATTGTAATTCCAAGCTCCAGATCCGAAACGGATTCCACTTCCTCCGGAATCTGAAATATGATTACGGTATCTAAGGACTCTCCTGCCGGAATACTGCCCTGATAGGTGGCAAGATCATTCGGAAGAATCGTCATCTGCGCCTTTACGGTCTGTTCTTTATTCACCACGGCTTCAAAGGAAGGCTTCTTCTGCAGGATATCCACATCAATGTCCTCTCCTGTTTCATTCGTCAGCTTCACATCCAGCACCAAAAGCTGCCGTCCCACCTCTGCATCTACAACAAAACTGTCGGACTGATCATACGTCTTGCAAAGGCTGCTGCCGCCATATTGCGCCGCAATTCCGTTTAACCCCAGCGCATCCTTGATCGAGACTGTACTTTCTTCTCCCTCTGTACTTTGATCCGCCGGATCGCTGTTTTGCTCACCGGATTGTGCCGTCTGCTCCGTTTCTTCCGTATCCGGCATTGTCTGCTGTGTATCTGCCGGCGGGGCCTTCTCTTCTTCCTCTCCGTCTAAAACGTCCTGTCTTACGAAGATTGCCCCGTCTTTTTGATATGTATTAAACTTTGCTACGACATGGGATGCATAGCTTACAACCGCCATCTCTTCCTCCGGCGTCAACTCATAAAGCGCTTCCCCGCATCCGGTAAAAGTAAAGGCTGCTGTTAATGCCAATGCCGTAATTTTCATCTTTGAGCTTTTCATCCTCTGCCTCCACTGCAATAAATTCTATATACCGCATTTAGTGTAACATTTTTTGTGAAATTGGGCAACTCCTAATTACTTTTTGTATCCAATTCAAACCAAAATTCCACCCCGTCTGTATGGTTGATCACACCGCATCCCCGGTGGAAGGAGTCCATAATTGCTTTCACAATCGAAAGGCCGATTCCGCTTCCGCCGTATTCCCTTGTTCTTGCTTTATCTACTTTATAAAACTTAATCCAGATCCGCTCCAAATCCTCCTTGGGGATCTGCCTGCCTGTATTAAACACACTGATCCGGACATAATCCTCCATTTGCGTATATTTGATATCAATCCTTCCCGGCTCTTCCACATGATGGATTGCATTGCTCAGATAGTTCGTGATTACCTCTTCTACCTTAAATTCATCCGCCCAGACATACATGGGCTGATCGGTATTAAAGGTCAGATGAATTCCTTTTTGTTCCAGCAAAATAGACGAGGACTGAATCACTCCCAAAATCAGCTCGGTCAGGTCAAAGCGTTCCATGGTAATCATATCATTCCCAAATTCCAGCTGATTTAAGGTCAAAAGCTTCTTTACCATCTGATTCATCTTATCCGCTTCATCCATGATAACTTCACAATAAAATTCCCGGCTGGATTCGTCTTCGTTCACACATTCCGACAAGCCTTCTGCATACCCCTGAATCAGAGCAAGAGGCGTTTTCAGTTCATGGGATACATTCGACAAAAACTCCTTCCGCATCTCATCGATCTGTATCTTTTTCTCGATGTCGATCTGCAGCTCGTTGTTTGCGCTTTTCAGCTCGGAAATTGTTCTTTCCAGAGTTTCGGACAGCTGATTGATATGCTCTCCCAGCTGATCGATCTCATTTTCTCCCTTACCGTGATATTTTACATTAAAATCCAGATTTGTCATTCTTCTGGAAATTTCCGTCAGCTCCAGAATGGGCCTTGCAATTTTTCTGGAAGCAAAAACACTGATAATACCGCTTAAAATAACAGCCATAATTCCCACATACGCCAAAAACCGGTTGGAAATCCAGGCGCTTTCCCGAATGCTTTCCAAAGCTGTACGCATCAGAATCAGATTGCCGTCTGCTAAGGTTCCCCACAATACCAGATATTCGGAATTCAGTCTGGAATCCACCTGCTTCTCCAGCACATAGCTGTTTGTCTTTTTCAAAACCTCTGTCGAGGTATCTGCGGAATCTCCAAACAGCACATCCATAAACTGTCTCTTCAGCGCCTTCGTGTCATTTACAGACGCCCGGACAATCGAACCATCCGCACTGATGATCAGAATAGAGATATTTCCGTTTGCACATATATTCTCAAAGCCTACGTCGAATTCCTGACTCCCCAGAGCGTCCTTGCGGCTTTCTTCATTGATTATGGAAAACCCTTCCAGCATCACATTCTGCTTATTATAGGTATAATAATATTCCAAAAATGTCGTATTTAAAAACCAGCACAGCAAAACCGTACCGGCCACCATGCTTAAGATCGTGCCTGTATATTGTAATGTAAGCGAGTGTTTTACCTGTGCTTTTCTCTTCCTGCTCAAATCGTTTTCACCTCATATTTTCTATATCATATCTTCCCTGCATATTTTAACAAACCCTGAAATTCTCTTCAATTCATTTCACAATAAATCCACATCTGTCCTTGTATAGAATGTCGCTTTCCCTTTTCCATGCCTGTCAACAACCCCATCCTTCATCAGCTGTGTCAGCGAATTTTCTACGGAAGCCTTAGACAGGGACGGCACAAGTTCCATAATCTCACTCTTCGTAAATTTACCGATTTTTTCATAAACTGCTTTTCTGACCATTTCTATTGCAGGCAGTTTATCATCCACAAGACTGATCCGGGTCTCAAAATCTCTATAAGCTGCCAGCACGATTCCAAGCAAATATTTTATAAATGATGCTGGATCGTTTTCATTCTCATGCCAGCCATTTCCACACTGTTCCAATACATCATAGTAATTTTCTTTGGTCTTTTCTATTTTGCTCTCCAAGCTGATATATCTCCCCACAACATACCCGCATCGATATAAAAGAAGTGTGGTGAGCAGGCGCGACATCCGGCCATTTCCGTCATTGAATGGGTGGATGCATAGAAAATCATTGATGAAAATCGGAATCAATACCA
>CANODN010000183.1 GCA_947564765.1 uncultured Roseburia sp.
CAATGATTATGTAAATCTGGAATGGGAAGAATTTGAGGCAAAGCATAAACAGGAATTACTGCCGGAGGTATTGCAGTATTTATCCGATCACAGAGAGCATCGAAAGCTGTGGAAGGGCGTGCCCCTGTCCCGTGACGGAAAAGTCAGACTGCGTGACGGAAGAACAGGAGAGTTTTTTGACAGTCCGGTTACGATTGGACATATGCACTATCTGAAACTGCATCATCTGGTAGACGATAAGATTCATGCACGTTCTACCGGCCCGTATTCTCTGGTAACGCAGCAGCCGTTAGGCGGTAAAGCCCAGTTCGGCGGACAGCGTTTCGGTGAAATGGAGGTATGGGCGCTGGAGGCATATGGTGCATCTTACACACTGCAGGAGATTTTGACCGTAAAATCCGATGATGTTGTGGGACGCGTCAAGACGTATGAAGCAATTATCAAAGGCGACAATATTCCGGAACCGGGAATACCGGAATCCTTCAAGGTACTGCTGAAAGAACTTCAATCCTTAGGTCTGGATGTAAAAGTGCTGGACGAGGACAGAGAAGAAGTAGAGCTTATGGAAACCAGCGAGTACGGTAATACAGATCTGAATGCAATTATTGCAGGAGATAAGGACTTTGCTTTTGAAGACAGTGAATCCTTCGGTAAAATGGGCTTTACAAAACAGGAATTTGATACAGAGAATGAAGAACTGGTGAACATTGAAGATGATGTTGAAGAAGAGGATGATTTCGATGTAATCGATTTCGAGGAAGAAGTTCTTGATGAAGAATAGATAGAAGGGAGCGTCAGAAATGCCAGAAACAACAAAGAAAGACACATACCAGCCAATTGCTTTTGATGCTATAAAGATTGGTTTGGCTTCTCCTGAAAAAATCAGGGAATGGTCCCGGGGCGAAGTGAAAAAACCGGAAACGATCAATTACAGAACCCTGAAACCGGAAAAAGACGGCTTGTTTTGTGAGAAGATTTTCGGGCCCAGCAAGGATTGGGAGTGTCATTGCGGTAAATACAAAAAGATCCGTTATAAGGGCGTAGTCTGCGACCGATGCGGAGTGGAAATTACAAAAGCCAGCGTCAGAAGAGAACGAATGGGACATATAGAGCTTGCGGCTCCTGTTTCCCATATCTGGTATTTTAAAGGTATTCCAAGCCGTATGGGACTGATACTTGACCTCTCTCCCAGGACTTTGGAGAAAGTTCTCTATTTTGCGTCGTATATTGTACTGGAATCAGGAAATACCAATCTGACCTATAAACAGGTGCTCTCTGAGATGGAATATCAGGAAGCAAGGGAACAGTATGGCAATGCATTCCGTGTCGGAATGGGTGCGGAATCCATTTTGGAATTGTTAGAATCGATTGATCTGGAAAAGGATGCGGCTGAATTAAAAGCAGAGTTAAAAGATGCGACAGGACAGAAGCGGGCAAGGATTATCAAACGGCTGGAGGTTGTAGAAGCGTTCCGTGAATCAGGCAACCGGCCGGAATGGATGATTATGACGGTAATCCCTGTGATCCCGCCGGATCTTCGGCCTATGGTACAATTGGACGGCGGCCGTTTTGCCACCTCCGATCTGAATGATCTGTACCGCCGGATCATCAATCGTAATAATCGTTTGAGAAGATTATTGGAATTAGGTGCGCCGGATATTATCGTGCGCAATGAAAAGAGAATGCTCCAGGAAGCAGTGGATGCATTGATTGATAACGGACGGAGGGGGAGACCGGTAACAGGACCGGGAAACCGTGCATTAAAATCCCTTTCGGATATGCTGAAAGGAAAAGGCGGACGATTCCGTCAGAACCTTTTAGGAAAACGTGTTGACTATTCCGGACGTTCGGTTATCGTCGTAGGACCGGAGCTTAAGATTTATCAGTGCGGTCTTCCGAAAGAAATGGCAATTGAATTATTCAAGCCTTTCGTTATGAAGGAGCTGGTATCCAACGGAAAGGCTCATAATATTAAGAGCGCAAAGAAAATGGTAGAGCGCCTTCAGCCGGAAGTATGGGATGTTCTGGAAGAGGTAATCAAGGAACACCCGGTTATGTTAAACCGTGCGCCTACGCTGCACAGACTCGGTATTCAGGCATTTGAGCCTATTCTGGTGGAAGGTAAGGCGATTAAGCTGCACCCGCTGGTTTGTACTGCATACAATGCGGATTTCGACGGAGACCAGATGGCAGTGCATCTTCCTCTGTCTGTTGAGGCACAGGCGGAATGCCGTTTTATGCTCCTTTCTCCCAATAACCTGTTAAAGCCTTCTGACGGTGGTCCCGTGGCTGTTCCGTCCCAGGATATGGTACTTGGTATTTATTATCTTACCCAGGAGCGTCCGGGTGCTTTAGGAGAGGGAAAAGTATTCAAAAATGTAAACGAAGCAATTTTGGCTTATGAAAATAAAGCGCTGACACTGCATTCCCGTGTCAAAGTACGTGTTTCCAAAAACCGTGCGGACGGAACAAAAGCAGTCGGAATGATTGAGTCTACATTGGGAAGATTTATCTTTAACGAGATCATTCCCCAGGACCTTGGATTTGTAGACCGCAGCAATCCGGAAAATGAGCTGAAGCCGGAAGTGGATTTCCATGTAGGAAAGAAACAGTTAAAACAGATTTTGGAAAAGGTCATCAATGTGCATGGCGCAACAAAGACAGCAGAAGTGCTGGATGATATTAAATCCATCGGGTATAAATATTCCACCCGGGCTGCCATGACAGTATCTATTTCCGATATGACCGTTCCGCCTCAGAAACCGCAGATGATTGAAGAGGCGCAGAACACGGTTGATAAGATTATGCGCCAGTATAAGAGAGGTCTTATTACCGACGAAGAGCGGTACAAAGAAGTGATTGAAACCTGGAAGGAAACAGACGATGAATTGACATCGGCTCTTCTGGGCGGTTTGGATAAATACAACAACATCTTTATGATGGCGGATTCCGGAGCCCGTGGTTCCGATAAGCAGATCAAGCAGCTTGCCGGCATGCGCGGACTTATGGCAGATACAACGGGCCGGACGATCGAGCTGCCCATCAAATCCAATTTCCGTGAAGGTCTGGATGTACTGGAATATTTCATGTCTGCCCACGGAGCAAGAAAAGGACTTTCCGATACGGCTTTGCGTACGGCCGATTCCGGGTATCTGACAAGACGTCTTGTGGATGTATCCCAGGAGTTGATTGTGCATGAATCCGATTGTGCAAGCAGCAGCGGAAAAGAAATTCCGGGTATGTGGGTTACTGCATTCATGGATGGAAAAGAAGAAGTGGAAAGTCTTCAGGAAAGAATTACAGGTAGATTTTCCTGTAATACGATCTGTGATAAAGACGGAAATGTACTGGTAAAAGCAAATCATATGATTACGCCGCGCCGTGCTGCCGAGATTATGAGCAAGGGCGTAGATGAAGAAGGAAAGCCCATTGAGAAGATCAAGATCCGTACGATTCTTACCTGCCGTTCTCACGTAGGCGTCTGCGCAAAATGTTATGGTGCAAATATGGCTACCGGGCAGGCAGTACAGATCGGAGAGGCAGTCGGTATTATTGCAGCGCAGTCCATTGGTGAGCCGGGTACCCAGCTTACGATGCGTACCTTCCATACCGGAGGCGTTGCGGGTGATGATATTACTCAGGGTCTTCCCCGTGTAGAGGAAATTTTCGAAGCAAGAAAGCCCAAGGGACTTGCCATTATTACCGAATTTGCAGGAGTTGCAGAAATTCGTGATACGAAGAAGAAGCGTGAAGTGATTGTAACAAATCACGAAACAGGTGAGACAAAGACTTATCTGATTCCCTACGGATCACGCATCAAGATTATGGATGGAGCGGTATTAGAGGCCGGTGACGAACTGACAGAAGGTTCCGTCAACCCGCATGATATCCTAAAAATCAAAGGTGTTCGCGCAGTACAGGATTATATGCTGCAGGAAGTACAGCGTGTATATCGTCTGCAGGGTGTTGATATCAACGATAAGCATATAGAGGTGATTGTCCGTCAGATGCTGAAAAAGGTCCGCATTGAAAGTAACGGAGACTCCGAGTTCCTGCCGGGAACATTAGTGGATATTCTGGATTTTGATGATGTAAATGAAAGCCTGATAGAAGAAGGCAAAGAGCCGGCAGAAGGAAAGCAGGTATTGCTGGGAATTACAAAAGCATCTCTGGCAACAAACTCGTTCTTATCGGCAGCATCCTTCCAGGAGACTACAAAGGTCCTGACAGAAGCAGCCATCAAAGGAAAGGTAGATCCGTTGATCGGTTTGAAGGAGAATGTTATTATCGGTAAGCTGATTCCGGCAGGTACCGGAATGAAGAGATACCGGGATTTGACGTTGGATTCCGATATTGTGGAAGAAGATTATCTGGATTTTGATGATGAGTATGACGAATATGATGATTACGAAGTAGATGAAATTATGGAATCATGATATCATATGAAAATACCGCCGTTTTAC
Source organism: uncultured Roseburia sp. (assembly GCA_947564765.1). Lineage (GTDB taxonomy): Bacteria > Bacillota > Clostridia > Lachnospirales > Lachnospiraceae > Roseburia_B. The sequence continues at coordinate 4,464 of CANODN010000183.1, forward strand.
AATTTTGTAAAACGGCGGTTTCGTTATGCCGCATGTTTTCGATTCTTCCAAATAAGCATCCCTAATAGGAGAAATCCCAAACAGCTGATACCAATCCCCGGATACAATCCCGGTGTCCGGTAATAAAGTTCAATCTTATGCGTTCCTGCCGAAAGGGGAAGAGCCATGTACATGGTATTTGCTTTTAGAAGAGAGGCTTTTTT
>CANODN010000184.1 GCA_947564765.1 uncultured Roseburia sp.
TCTGTAACGTCCGCACTGTCCGCATCGCTGTTTCCGATATCTTCCGTCTCCGAACAATAGGTACCGTTCCGTACCGCAGACTGATCAGCTGACTCAATCCACAGGGTTCAAACAGCGAAGGCATCAAAAAGGCATCTGCTCCTGCATAAATCAAATGTGCCCGATTTTCCGAATAGCCGATATAAGCAGACATCTTATCGGGATATTTATCAGAAAAATAACGGAACATATTCTCATAACGTTCTTCCCCGGTTCCTAAAACAACAATCTGAACCTTTTCCGCAGAAAGAAACTCATCCAGAATATAAGCTGCCAGATCGAATCCCTTCTGATCCGACATCCTGGATACCATTCCGATCAAAAAAGTATCCGGTTCTTTTGGAAGTTTGGATATTTCCTGCAGCTTCTCCTTGTTGATCCTTTTCTTCGCGATCACATCTTTTGTACCAAACTGTGCTGAAATATAAGGATCTTTGCCGGGGTGGTAAACCTCATAATCCAACCCGTTTAAAATACCGAATAATTTAAAGCTATAACGACGCAGCACCCCGTCTAATCCCTCTCCGCCTTCCGGCGTCATAATTTCCATTGCATAAGATTTACTGACCGTTGTCACCGCATCCGCATAGACAATGCCGCCCTTTAAATAATTGGCTTCTCCATAGCTCTCGATTCCCTCCGCTGTAAAAACATCCTCCGGCAGCCCTGTCACGTCCTTTACCTCAGGAAGCTTCCATCTGCCCTGGAATCGAATATTGTGAATAGAAAATACAGTACGAATTCTCCGGTAATTCTCTCTGGACCGATAACTTTTTTCCAAAAACACCGGTATCAATCCGGTCTGCCAGTCATTGCAGTGTATCACATCCGGCCAAAAATCAATATATTCAATGGCATCCAGCACTGCCTTTGAAAAAAATGCAAATTTCTCAACATCCTGATAAATCTCGCCGTAAGGATGACTGCCTGCAAAATAAAATTCATTGTCGATAAAATAATAACGTATTCCGTCTGCCTTCGCTTCAAAAATACCGGCATACTGCCTTCTCCAACCCAGCTCTGTATAGAAGCTGGTAACCGGTTTTAAATCCTTCAAAAGCGTTTCGTCCATGCATGCATATTTTGGCAGGATAACTCTTACGTCATATTTCTTATGATCAAAATATTTCGGCAGTGATCCTGCCACATCCGCCAGTCCGCCTGTTTTTATAAAAGGCACAGCTTCCGAAGATGCGAAAAGTATTTTTTTCATTAATATAGACCTCCCAATCTTTTTCATGTTAGATCTATTATACTTTATTTTTCCATCAATAAAAAGTCCTAAAACGATCCGTTATGCTTATAATCCAGACGTATTTTATCTGCAATCAAAGCTACAAATTCGGAATTCGTCGGCTTTCCCTTTCCGTTATTGATCGTATATCCAAACAAATCATCAATCGTATCCATTTTTCCTCTGCTCCAGGCTACCTCAATGGCATGACGGATTGCCCGCTCTACTCTGCTGGGTGTTGTCTGATATTTTTTGGCAATGGTCGGATAAAGAATTTTGGTAATGGAATTTAACATCTCAATATCATCCACAGACATCATAATCGCTTCCCGTAAATACTGATACCCTTTGATATGAGCAGGTACTCCGATTTCATGGATAATATTCGTGACTTTCTTTTCCAGACTTCCCGGTGTCTTTTCCTTTTGTCCGTCAAATTTCTCATAAGCGCTTATTTTGCGTGTCTCACTGCTTTTGACAGATTCTGATGTCTTTTTTGCCTGCTTAATCTGCTTTATGACCATATCATTGTCAAAAGGCTTCATAATATAATAATTTGCACCATAAGAAAATGCGTCTTCTGTTATTTTTTCATTTCCGATTGCACTGATCATAATGAAGGAAGGGTGCTTTTTGATGGATGTATCATGATTCACTTTATCTAAAACACCCAATCCATCTAATTTCGGCATTACAATATCCAGCAAAACAACATCCGGTTCTTTTTCCTTTATCATTTTCCAGGCTTCTTCTCCATCTTTCGCTGTGCCCACTACTTGCAATTCTTCATCTGTACGGATAATATCTCCCAATAATCGCAGCATTCTCTCATTATCGTCTGCAATTGCCACATTTAATTTACCCATTTCAATTTCTCCTCCTGAAACATTTTATTCGGTCAAATTCCACAAATCTTTCCAAAAGCTTATGGCTAAAACCTGGACTATTTGTATTATAAGCATCCCGCTCTTTTGAATCAAATACATTTCACCGCAGTATTCGACACATACCGCACCCTAACGCAGAACCGTGTCGATGAAGCAGATATAATTTGCAGGATCTTCTGTTTTTGCCGCCTATTCTGTCGATTCCTGTCGTAAATTTCAGTGGAGAAATAAAAAAGCATATCGTATACCAAAGCTTGTAAATTTTCTTATTTAGAGACTTGTCCGTACCTGTTTCGGTTTAAACTGCGCCTTTTCCAATGCTTTTATGATCTGTCTTTTATGCTCCGTTCCAAAGCATTCCATGGTAATCCTTAATTCTACCGCTGCATTTCGATTAATGCTGACAAACTGATTATGCTCCAGTTTAATAACATTTCCCTGCTCTCTGGCAATGGTATCCGCAACCTTTGTCAGCTCACCCGGCTTATCCGGCAAGAGTATAGATACGGTAAAAATCCGGTCCCTTAAAATCAATCCCTGCTGCACGACAGAGGACATGGTAATGACATCCATATTTCCTCCACTCAAAATGGATACGATGCGCTTTCCCTTTACATTGAGATGTTTTAATGCCGCAACCGTAAGAAGGCCGGAATTTTCCACAACAATTTTATGATTTTCCACCATATCCAAAAATGCAACTACCAGCTCATTGTCTTCCACGGTCAGAATCTCATCCAGATTCTTCTTAATATATGGAAAAATTGTCTCTCCCGGCGTCTTCACAGCAGTACCGTCTGCAATCGTGCTTACATTGGACAGTGTAGTAACCTTGTCTGCTTCAAATGAGGCTCGCATACAGGCTGCACCGGCAGGCTCCACCCCAATTACTTTAATCTTGGGATTCAGCAACTTGGCCAGCGCGGAAACGCCGGTTGCCAGTCCGCCGCCGCCTATGGGAACCAGAATATATTCTACCAGCGGAAGCTCTTTGAAAATCTCCATGGCTATGGTTCCCTGACCTGTAGCAACAGCCAGATCGTCAAAGGGATGAATAAACGTATATCCCTTTTGCTCCGCAAGCTCGTATGCATGTGCGCATGCCTCATCATAGACGTCTCCGTATAAGATGACCTCGGCCCCGTAGCTTTTTGTCCGGTTTACTTTGATCAGCGGCGTCGTTGTGGGCATAACAATAACGGCTTTGACTCCATAGCATTTTGCTGCATAGGCAACCCCCTGGGCATGATTTCCGGCAGATGCGGTAATCAGTCCCTTCTCCCGCTCTTCTTCGGATAACGTACTGATCTTATAATAAGCGCCTCTTACCTTATAGGCACCGGTAAACTGCATATTTTCCGGTTTCAGATAAACCTTATTCCCCGTCTGAGCGCTGAGAAAATCACTATATATCAGTTTTGTCTCCAAAGTAACTTCTTTGACCTTTTCACTTGCTTCTTCAAATTTATCCAATGTCAGCATCTGGCTTCCTCCTCGCTTCTGATCTGAAACAATGCATCTACAAATTCATCTGCATCGAATTTCTGCAGATCGTCTATTGTCTCCCCCACGCCGATGTATTTTACCGGAATATTAAGCTCAGACTGGATTGCAACTGCGATACCGCCCTTTGCCGTTCCGTCCATTTTGGTCAATACGATTCCGGTCAGATCCGCAACCTCCCCAAACTCTCTTGCCTGAGCCAGCGCATTCTGCCCTGTAGCGGCATCCAGCACCACCAACGTTTCCCTGTAAACACCCGGATATTCTCTGTCAATGATGCGGTTGATTTTCTTTAATTCCTCCATAAGATTCTTTTTGTTATGAAGTCTTCCTGCCGTATCGCACAGCAGCACATCTGCTCCCTTTGATCTGGCTGATGATACCGCGTCAAATATAACGGAGGCCGGATCTGCACCCTCCTGTCCGCCGATCATTTCCACATCAGCACGCTTTGCCCATTCCAAAAGCTGATCCCCTGCCGCCGCACGAAAGGTATCTGCCGCTGCAATTACAACCTTCTTGCCTTCGTTTTTCAATTTGCCGGCCAGTTTTCCTACCGTCGTTGTTTTCCCTACGCCATTGACGCCGATCACAAGCACTACGGACCTCTCTTCTTCAAAGCGATACGCTGTCTCTTCCACTCGCATCTGCTCTTTTATGCTGTCGATCAAAAGCTGTCTGCAGGCCCCTGGCTCCTTGATTTTATTTTCTTTGACCTTTTCCTTCAGGCTTTCTATAATCGCTTCCGTTGCTTTTACGCCCAGATCTCCCATAATCAAAATCTCTTCGATTTCTTCATAAAAATCATCATCCAGACTGGAAAATCCGCTGAAAATAGCATCCATTCCGGATACAATATTTTCTCTTGTCTTGCTTAAACCCGCAGCAAGTCTGCTAAAAAAACCTTTCTTTTCTTTACTCATGAAATCTTCCTCCCGATATTGCTTTGTCCTGCGAACGAGCTGAAATGTTTTGATATTTTATTGTGTTGAACCTG
>CANODN010000185.1 GCA_947564765.1 uncultured Roseburia sp.
ATCCATCGTGGTGACATCCTGAAAATATGAAGGTCCCTCATATCCGCCGCCGTTAATTAACGAAGAAAAGGCACTTGCCACCTGAATCATCGTACAGTTAAAATTCTGTCCGAACGAGTTTGTAGCAAGATCAATCGGCTTCATGTTCTCTTTTGAAAAAAGAAGACCGTTTTCTTCTCCGGGAAGATCGATCCCTGTTTTCTTTCCAAAACCGAATATACTTTGATAAGCTGCAAAATTGTCTTTTCCTATGGAATAAGACATCTGCATCAAGGCGTCATTACAGGAATCCATAAGAGATTTTTCCACGGTTTCCGTTCCGTGTCCCACACGGCTTACACAATGCACATGCGTATCACCTGCAAATATCTCCTCGCCATCGCAGACATATGTCTCATTTCCGCTCAACGTTCCCGTTTCCAGTCCGCATGCTACCGTCAGAGGTTTCACAGTAGAACCGGGTTCAAAGGTATGTGTTACACAGAAATTCTCCCAAAGCCTGTTTAAAAGCGCCATTTTGGCTTCATCATCCAGTCCTTCTAATTCTTCCTCTGTAAAATAATCTGAAATTTCTCTCGGTTTATTCAGATCAAATGCCGGAAAATCCGCCATTGCATAAATTTCACCGTTCTGGGGATTCATCACGATTGCTGCCGCATTTAAAAATCCATCTCCTGTCACAAATCCATTCGTATGCTCTTCATTAAATTTTGCCAGCTTGTCCTCTACCACTTTCTGAATATGCATATCAATGGTAGATACAATCGTATTACCGTCTTTGGCTGTTCTTATCGTTTTTTCAAAATTATTGTCGGCATTTAAGTATCCGTATTCCCTTCCGTCCAAACCGTTTAAGGTACTGTTGTAATATTGCTCCAATCCCATAGTACCCACATTGCCGCCGGATACAAAACCTATCAGGGAAGCCGCCAAAGAATTATAAGGATAACTACGGACGTATTCCTTTTCAAACCATACGGCATCCGGATTGATATTCGGATATTTTTCAGAATCCTCTTCCATTGCAATATAGGATTGTATCTCTTCGTAGGAAACCTTTCTCAAAAGCACCTCATACTGTCCTTCCGGGTTGTCATTTAACCTTTGATAGAGATCTGCGGCCTCCAGATCCGGAAAACAGGTGGTTATGGCGGATATGGTTCCGTCAACTTCTTTTTGTTTCTTCTTTTTCAGAACTTTACAGTCAAAAATAACATTGTATACATCCACGCTGGTAGCCAGAACGGTTCCCTTTGCATCGATGATATCTCCCCGCTGATAAGGAATGGTTCTGCTGTCATATACCTGCTGAGCCAGTACAATCTTCTCGTATTTATCTCCGCTGGTATATTCAATATACATCAGCCTGACAATTAATCCCGTCAAAGCCACTGTAATGACAAGAAACATATAAATCAGCTTTTTCTGCATTCTTTTTAAAAATTTTTTCCGATTTCTTTTTTTTCGTTTTCTTCCCACACCGATTCCTCTATATTTCTTTTATTTCTCCGGTATCTCGGAATACTGATCCATAAAATCACTGTTTTCGATGGTATAATAAATGATCTGCTCTGCCGTCGCAAATTTCATCCCCAGAGAAAATGCCTTTTCTTTTACTGCATCTAAATCCGTAGAAAGATCGATGCGTTTTACTGCGGCATCATTTTCTGCCTGCAGGTCCACAATCTGGCTCTCCAGTCTTGAAATATTTTTGGTTCTCCCTACAATATCAGACTGCAGTCTGATATAGGTAACACATACGCCGCAAAACAACAATACTGCCGCAGCACAGAAAAATACATAACCAAAATTAACGCGCATGGCACGTTCCTGGTTCCGCCTTGCCACCCGGCGGTTTTTGCGTCTTTTTCGCTCCTGCTCTTCCTCTAACTGCCGTCTTCTTCTCTCTTCCGGCTCTCCCTCCAGACGGCGCACCGTATTGCCGTCTACAAAATAATTTGTTTTAAAATCTCCGCTTCTATTATAATGAGTTCCTTCTCTTTTCATATTCAGTGTCTCCTTATATTCGTTCAAACACTCTTAATTTTGCACTTTTTGCTCTTGTATTCTCAAAAAGCTCTTCTTTTCCAGGCAAAACCGGCTTTCGTGTCACACATTTTCCCTTTGATACTTTGCCGCACACACAAATCGGAAAATCCTTCGGACAGGTACAGGGATTTTCATTTTTTTTGAAATTGACCTTTACAATCCGGTCTTCCAGAGAATGAAAGGTAATAATACAAAGCCTTCCTCCCGGATTTAACAAATCGATCATTTCATCCAGAGAATTTTCCAGCACCTCCAGCTCATGATTCAATTCGATGCGAAGGGCCTGAAAGGTACGTTTCGCCGGATGTCCGCCTGTCATCTGTATCTTTTTGGGAATTGCTCCCCGAATAATTTCTGTCAGTTCTCCCGCGGTTTGAATCCGCTTCGTCTTTCGTGCTTCTGCTATATGTTTGGCAATATTTTTCGCAAAACGGTCCTCTCCATAATCACGAATTACGCGAAACAACTCCCCTTCGCTGTATTCATTGACAATATCCTCTGCCGTCAAGCTCTCTCTTTTATCCATACGCATATCCAAAGGCGCCTCTGCATCCCGATACGTAAATCCTCTTTCCGGTGTGTCCAGCTGATAAGAGGAAACCCCAAGATCTAAGAGAATTCCGTCTGCTTTTGCAATACCAAGCCTTTGCAGCGCCTCTTTCATATTACAGTAATTATCATGAACGAAAGTTACATGCTCCTGTTTCCCTTTGAAACGTTCACCGGCAGCCAGAAGAGCATCTGCATCCTGGTCAATACCGATCAGCCTTCCTCCCTGTGTCAGCTTTTCTGCAATCCTTAAGGAATGACCGGCTCCTCCAAGCGTTCCATCTACATAAGTACCATTCGGTCTGATATGCAGATATTCAATTACTTCTTCCAACAAAACAGATTTGTGATGAAACTCCATGCTCTTTTCCTTTTCTGTTAAATACTCAATCCAAGCTCTGCCATATGTTCTGCAACTTCATCCATATCATCATACGTATTCGTACCAAGCCAGCGTTCCTTGCTCCATATCTCAATTCTGCTCAAAACGCCTGCCAATACAACATCCTTTTGTAAATCTGCATATTCCCGCAGTACCTGGGGAAGTAAAATTCTTCCCTGCTTGTCCACTTCGCAGCTTGCTGCACCTGCAAAGAAGAACCTGGAAAACTTTCTTGCATCTTTGGTCGTCAGTGGAATATTCCGGAATTTTTCCTCGATATTGGCCCATTCTTCATTTGAGTACACAAAAAGACATCCATCCAGTCCTTTTGTTACGACAAATTCACTGCCTAACGATTCCCTGAATCTGGATGGAACAATCAATCGTCCTTTTGTATCAATTGTATGATTGTATTCTCCCATGAACATAATGAACACCTTCTAATAAGAAATAGTTATCCACATTGTTATCCACTTATCCACTTTTCACCATTTCCTACCACTTTTCTCCACCTTGATACCTATTTTATCTCAATCTGAAGTAAAAATCAATGAAAAGCGCAAAAAAAATGCTATTGATCTTTTTTTAGATCAATAGCATCTTCTCAATGTAAAGAAGTCAAATACTTTTATATTGATTTTTATAAACTTTTTTATCTGCATGACTTGCCGCCTGAATCTCTAATTCTATGTATTCTTCAATTAGCCGATCCAGTTTATGATTTGCTCTGACAAACGCCTCATCATCCGTACCAAACTCAATCATTGCGTTCACCATGTTTCTCTGACGTTCAATGGCCTCTTGCAATTTAAACATTTCTTTCATCTTTTTTCTCCGTGTATTTTTATAATCAGGACCCCTTTGTGGAAGTGGATGTATCTCTCGAAATATTACATTTTCTAATTCATATAGACATTTTACCTCTATATGTCTCAAAAATCAAACAGATTTTTCTGACGTTTTCTTTCATTTTTCGACCTCATTTTTCGACATTTCATATCTTTTTGTTGTATTTTAGAATAAGATCCGGCTCTTCGCCAAAGACAAATCTGCGAAGAACCGGATTCTGTTTCTGCTATTTACAGCAAAATGTCATACATTCTGTTTCTCCGCACTGACAGGCTCCCCGGCCTCCGATACCGATATGCTCTGCCGCACATTTACAATCCTCATTGTGTACGCAGTTACATGCCTTGCAGTCAACATCAATATTTTTATCCGGTGAATTCACTGCATTTCTTGCAGCATCACCCTTTTTCTCCCGAAAGCTGGAACAGCAGGTTCCCTGTGCCCGTTTCGCATCTTTTCCATCCACCATGATGTCGCCTTTACAGCAGCATCTGTCATCGTTATAATAACAATTTGTAACAGAACAGTCTAATCTTGTCATAATTTGCCTCCTTTTGTATAAAATTGTATAAAACAAATCCGGCCAGAACGATCTGACCGGATTTAGTATTTGAATCTGCTCTTAAAATTATGTTATGCTTTTTTTTCCTCTGTTGCCTCTTCTTTGCGGATTTCTTTGGTATCGATTTCCTTTTTGATAAATGCGATAAACTCATCTAACGGCTTGCTTCCTTCCTGTAAAATACACTTCAAATCTATCATAATCTTCTTCTCCATAA
>CANODN010000186.1 GCA_947564765.1 uncultured Roseburia sp.
GCATTAATAATAATCGGCGCCATCATACCAAAAGACAAGTTTTCTGGTATCTCCGGAAAATTCTGTATTCAGCTTATCTACAATTTGCTTTAAATTTAATTCTGCCATGATATTTACCTCTAAAAATTCCTTGTCATATTGCTATCTCTATATTTAATCCAACAAAACACATTTTTGCAATTGCGGGTATTTGTCTGCATGCTCCCTCACATAACATCTTTTAAATGCCGCAAATGCAGATTCACGCTTTAACAAACTACAAATAGTTCTCAATATCACTTTAGAATCCGGATTATTATGTAATTTTTCGAGCTGCTTATATAATATATTCATTTCTTTTTGAAGTAATCGCAGCCGTTTTATAGGGAAGCGTATAGGTAAAACTCAATTCTTCGCCTGCCGTATCATTAGCGTTATAGGGTATCATACGGAATACATAGGAAGATGCTTCTGTAACAGGCATGTATTCATATGTATTTTCTGTATAATGTTCCTCTTGTTTTGTGCCGTTGACATAGATTTCAATATACGAACAATCTGTCGTCTCGTAATTTAAAACAATCTTATCCTCATCCTCCTGATAAGACTTCTGCAGATTATTGATGACTGCAGTGCGCTCTTCTGCCGGGCCTTCCGGGGTAATTTCGGGACTCTCCGGAGAAACGGCCGGATTTTCCGGGGTAATTGCAAAGCTTTCCGCTGATACTGCACCTGCTGCACTGGCAGGTACCGCCTGTATCATAGAAAACATCATAACTGCTGTCAAAAGCAGTGATATACCTCTTCTTAATCTCATATGAAACCTCCCTCACTCCAGTTTATTATATTGCAATTATTGTACTATGTTTTGACCAATAACTCAATCAAAAAATTTTGCACTTCTTCACTTTCTGGTATATAATGGAACTATCATATTTTTAGGAGGCGTGATACATGACAATTGAATTTGACGATACTCTAATCACAGGAAATGAAACGATTGATACGCAGCATAAGGAACTGATTGCACGGATTAAACAATTTGTGGACAGCTGCGAAATGGAAAACGGTAAAATAAAGGCAATTAAAATGCTGGATTATCTGACAGAATATACTAATTTCCACTTTTCGGAAGAGGAAAAACTGCAGGAAGAAATCGGATATCCGGGATTGAAAGAACACCAGGAAAAACATGCCGAATTCAAAAAGAATCTGAAAGATTTAGATGCATTTTTAGAAGAGGCGGAAGGTCCTACGGATGCATTTGTAGAGCAGGTAAAATCCAATGTGGTGGACTGGCTGTTTACGCATATCAAAGCGTTTGACCGTTCCGTAGCGGAATATATTTTCTTAAACAGTCATCCGGACAGACTTTAAATTTGTTGTCAAAGTCTGCCAATAGGTGTATAATTATTTTGATCTAAACAAACCGACAGATGATACTTTTATCATCTGAAATTCAAAAACAGGAGGAGTTTCCAATGAACAATTTAGTATTAGAAGTTGCTGATCAGATTGCAGTATTAAAAATCAGCAGACCGGCTGCATTAAATGCACTTAATTCCGAAACATTAGATGAATTAAATGAAGTTTTAACCGAAATCGAAGGCAGAGACGACATCAAAGTCGTTATTTTAACCGGCGGCGCTGACAAAAAAGGCAATGAATTCAAATCTTTCGTTGCAGGCGCAGATATCGCTGAAATGGTAAACTTCACTGCAGCAGAAGCAAGAGCATTCGGCATGAAAGCTTCTGTTCCATTCTTTAAATTAATGAACATGAGACAGGTTACCATTGCTGCCGTAAACGGATTTGCATTAGGCGGCGGATGTGAAATTGCTATGGCATGTGATATCCGCATCGCTTCCGACAACGCAACTTTCGCACAGCCGGAATGTGGTCTGGGCATTATCCCGGGCTTCGGCGGAACCCAGAGACTTGCCCGCTTAGTTGGAATGGGAAGAGCAAAAGAAATGATCTTTACCTGTGACAATATTGATGCTAACGAAGCTTACCGCATCGGACTTGTAAACAAAGTTGTTGCCAAAGAAGAATTGATGGACTCCGCAAAAGCAATGGCAAACAAGATCATCTCCAAAGGAAGCTATGCAGTTTCTATTGCAAAGGCTGCGATCAACAACGGATACGATATGGACATCCAGAATGCAGTTGAAATGGAAGCGAACTTATTCGGCATCACCTGCTCCACCCATGACAAGGCAGAAGGCATGGGCGCTTTCTTAGAGAGAAGAGCTGCAGACCTTACGGATTTCTAAGAGCAGGATATATCTATGATGAATAAAACAATTGGATTTATCGGCGGAGGCAATATGGCCTCCGCTATGATTGGCGGGATGATAAATTCCCGCCTTTGTCATAAAGAACAGATCATTGCCACCGCACGTACCCAGGAGACGTTAAACCGCCTGTCTGATGCTTACGGCATACAGGTAACTTTAGACAACGTGGAGGCAGCCAGACAATCCGATATTCTGTTTCTGGCAGTAAAACCCTATCTGTATCCGGAAATCATAAAAGAAATCCGGAACGTCATCGATGATCAGAAAATCATTGTAGCCATTGCAGCAGGCGTCAGCCACGCAAAACTGGATCATTGTTTCGGCAAGCCCCTGAAAATTGTCCGGGCTATGCCAAACACCCCTGCCATGATTTTAGAGGCTATGTCTGCTTTAACGCCAAACGAATATGTGACGGCAGGCGAGATGCAGATGATCACTGAAATTTTTGAAAGCTTTGGAAAAGCAGAAACCGTTCCGGAATCCTTAATGGATGCCGTTACCGGCGTCAGCGGTTCTTCTCCGGCTTATGTCTATCTGTTTCTGGAAGCTATGGCAGACGCTGCCGTTGCCGACGGAATGCCCAGAAGCCAGGCATATAAATTTGCCGCTCAGGCAGTATACGGCGCTGCCAAAATGGTGCTTGAAACCGGCAAACATCCGGGAGAATTAAAAGACGCCGTCTGCTCCCCGGGAGGCACTACCATTGCCGCTGTGGCAAAACTGGAAGAAAAAGGCCTTCGGGACGCCGTCATCAGCGCCCAGCGCTGCTGCGTTGCAAAATCGAAGGATATGGGGAAAGAGTAATCACAAAGATGCAGCCGGTTCCTAAGGAATTTCCTTCCCAAACCTGCTGCATCTTTATTCTGCCAAACGATCTATCCTTTTAATCCACAAAATCCAGCCCCGAAAATATTTCTCCCGGCTCCTTTGCAGTTCCTTCTATCATTCCATCTACAATATGCATATATCCTTTGGTACCGTCTTTTCCCTTTACAAGAACCCATTCTTTTCCGTCTGTTTCCAGGAAAAACACCTTTTCCTGAGCCGGAAGAACGTTTTTCATATGAGTTTCATCCATTTCCTGATAAATCGTTATATCCTCAGACAGTGCATGCGCACTTCCCGGAACCATTGTATAATAACCGAGATCCTCATGCATCAGTTTCTGTGCATCTTCATCATACCACCAATAATCATAAACATATGCCGTATGGGTAAAATCGATGCGGGATTCTCCTGTAATGTAACCTTCTGCTGCAAAGCCGTTGTATCCGGTCTGCTGCGCAAAAGGAAACCCCGTCATACTGCCCACATAATGAAGTTCATCCGTATAAGAGAAAAAATGCGTCTCATAGTCAGCGCTTGGACCGTAATCCAGCAGTGCAATTTCCAATCCTCTGTCATAAGATGCAAGATCTGTCACATAAAAGACATCTGTATTCGGCGTAATCAGCTGCACGCCATAATCACTCAGTGCATATTCTCTCCCGTCAATCACAAGCAGCGTATCTTCTTCACTGAATACGCAGGAAATGGTTTCCGCCGCTCCGTCTGCATTCAGATCCGACTTTACCTGACTGTCCGCCCGGCATTCCATTGGATAAGGATGTTCTTCTTTATATGTTTCCTCCTCTTCTTGAATTATTTTAAGATTGTCCCGTTCTATCTGAGAAAGCGTTTCTTCATCAAATTCTTCCGGAGGCACGGTGCCTTCATACCAGCTGCAGGAATCAAAATACGCTGTAAGGTAAGCATCCTCAAACTGCCTTCCATGTCTTGCAAAAATTTCATTCCGTGCAAGTTTTAATTCATTATCGGAAAAAGGAAAGATATCTTCCTCTCTTACCAAAACCGTATTACTCAAAGGCAGCATATATTCCTCCGGATTGCTTTGCACGCCTTCTTTATTAATCTCAACGGTAGAGGCAACTGCTCTTACCAGCTCATACATCTTCTCATACTCTTCGGCAATCTCCACATCTTCCGCACAATAGGATACATCAGTAGGCTCTATCATATAATACGTCTGCGTATCGGAAAATGCCAACGGCGTAACACCGGCATAATCAATAACCATACCGTCTATACGGCCAAAACTGCAAAGCAGCCCCATTCCCTCTTCTTTCTCATAAGAGGCCTTCTGCATCAGGGCAAATCCGTCCTCCGTTTCCTCCACCTGATACCTGTCTTCCCATGCATCCGGAATAGAAACCGTAATCTCCTGCCATGTATAAGTAGTCCCGGAGGAAAACAGATTATCATCCCCGAGCTGTTCATATGAATCCGTCTGTATTTCCGAATCCGTCTGC
>CANODN010000187.1 GCA_947564765.1 uncultured Roseburia sp.
ATCAGGGAAAATAGATTCCAATAAGGAACTGGCAAAGCAGGTAGGAGAGAGTCAAATCACAGATCAGGCGGTATACCAAGCTTGGAAATGCCACGGAAAGCAGCCAGGCTGTTTACCAGACCGGCGGGCTTGTCATAAACGATGATTTAAAGGAAGTTACAGTAGATGATGAGCCGGTGAAGCTGACGCCGATTGAATATAATATTCTGCTGCTGTTGATGAAAAATCAGGGAAAGGTATTTTCTATCAGTCAGATTTATGAAAGCATCTGGAATGCAGACGCCATTGGCGCAGACAATACCGTGGCGGTTCATATCCGCCATATCCGGGAAAAGATAGAGATCAATCCCAAGGAACCCAGATATATCAAAGTGGTTTGGGGAATCGGGTACAAAATAGATAAAGCATAGGGGATAGATTATGGAGAACAGACAATTTGGCAATGGGTTTAAAACGATTGCAGTTTTACTGCAAATGGTATTTCTAATGCTTGTCATTGTGGATCTTTCTTTCATGGTCAATTTATTCGGGAGGAGTAGGTTTAGTTTTCGGGACATCGGGAATAACTATTCCTTTTTTCATTCTCATTATTATACAGAAAGAATTACCGATGAGATCAAAGAGCTGTCCGTATATCTGCAGATGAAAAAAACGGCAGGCGGGAATGAGCCGGACAATGCAATTTATAAGCATTACAAATTAAAGTTTGATACCGGAGACAGTAATTTTTATTACTGGTTTTTTCATGAGGATGCTTTTTATACCAATATGCCGAACATCAAGACAAAAGAAGCCGCCGAAGAATTCGGGAAGGCGTGCGGCAATTACCTGTATTATGATGATCTGTCTATAACGGTAGAGGGAAATTTCCCTCACTTAAACAGAGTTTCAGACATAGAGTTTCTGCGGCTGTTCCAGAAAGAACGGGGCGGTGAACTTTTGATTGCCGTAGATACCTCTTTGGCAAAGTCTGATGCAATTGCAGATGCAGAGAGCATCTACAGGACGTGTTTTCCATGGGTGGGAATCGGTATGGTGACGGCGATTTTGTCGGGCTTAAGCTTTTTACTGAGTATGATCTATCTGACGCTGGCAACCGGGCGGTGCGGGGAGGATGACCATATACGGCTGCACAGGATTGACTATCTGCCTACCGAAGCGCTTTTTGTCATTACGGTTGCATTTATTATCGCGTTGATTGCCTTTTGTGCGCGATTGAGCGGAAAGGATTGGGGAATGTCCAGTTCCCTGATTTTGACCGGGACACTGGTGTTTCTTTCGGATACGGTATTGCTGACGCTGTATCTGAGCTTTGTCCGGAAAATCAAAGCGGACCAGCTTATTTCCTGCAGCTTAATGTCCTATGGGGTACGCACATTTAAAAAGGGAATGCGCAGGCAGGGAATCGGAAACAGGGCAAAAATCCAGTTTGTGGCATATACCGTTTGTGTATTGGCGTTTTCTTGGGAAGCATTTTCAGGACGGCATATCTGGGCGGTTGTATGTCTTTTGGGCGTATTTTCCTATACCGCGATACATTTTTTGCAGCAGGCAATCCAACGGACAAAGATTCTGGAGGGAATCCGGGAGATCAGTCACGGAAAACTGGATTATAAATTTGACCTGAAGGATTTTAGCGGGGATTATATGGAGCTGGCGGAGGAAATTAACGGAATCGGAGAGGGATTGATGCATGCCGTAGAGGAAAATGTAAAAAATGAACGTCTGAAAACGGAGCTGGTCACGAATGTATCCCATGATATCAAAACGCCTCTGACATCCATCATCAATTACATCAGCCTCATTAAAATGGAGGGCAGCTGGAATGAAAATGTGGAAAATTATGTCGGGATTCTGGAACGGAAATCCCAGCGGCTCAAACAGCTGACCGAGGATTTGGTAGAGGTTTCCCAGATTACCAGCGGAAATATCCTTTTGGATATGCAGCCGATTAATATGGTGGAGCTGATCTGCCAGACCGGAGGCGAATTCAATGAAATATTTGAAGATGCAGAGCTTACGATTATAACCAGGCTGCCGAAGGAACCGGTTATGATCCTGGCAGACGGAAGCCGTGTCTGGAGAGTGGTACAGAATTTGTATAATAATGTGGCAAAATATGCCATGCATAACACAAGGGTATTTGTGGAATTAAAAGTAAATGATGGATATGCAGAATTTTCCATTAAGGATATTTCCGCTCAGGGAATCCATATGCCGGTGCAGGATCTGGGCGAGCGGTTTGTAAGAGGTGATGAATCCAGAGGAACAGAAGGTCATGGTCTGGGACTTTCCATTGCCAGAAATCTGACAACCCTTATGGGAGGAACGTTTGAAATCAGTCTGGATGGGGATTTGTTTATTGCGGCGATTACATTCCCTGTGATCAATCCCTGATTTGGAAAGAGGAGGTAATCATGTATTTTAGTTCAATGACTTTTTTGTGGTTTTTTCTTCCGGTTACGCTGATTTTATATCTGATTACACAGCGTTTTGGAAAAAATTTTGCGGGGAATATTGTACTGCTTTTGGCAAGTCTCATCTTTTATGCATGGGGAGAACCGGTTTATATTCTTCTGCTTTTGTTTTCTGTCGTGATGAATTATGTCTTTGGAATGCTGCTGGGCAGGGAGAGTGTGCGTTACAGAAAGCTGATTCTGGCAGTCGGCGTGCTGCTGAATATCGGATTGCTGGGATTTTTTAAGTATTTTAATTTCTTTGCCGTGTATGTCAACCGGATTTTGGGCGGGGATTACATAGCAATGAGCCAGTTTGCCCTGCCTCTTGGTATTTCCTTTTATACCTTTCAGGCAATGTCGTATGTGGTGGATGTTTACCGGGGAGAAGTAAAGGTGCAGAAGAATTTTTTCTATCTGCTTTTATATATTTCCCTGTTTCCCCAGCTGGTGGCCGGCCCGATTGTAAAATATAAGGATATCGAGACACAGATTCTGGAGCGGACGAATACTTCTGCAAAACGGGCCTATGGCGTGAAACGGTTTATTTACGGGCTGGGCAAGAAGGTGCTTTTGTCCAATGTGTTCGGAAGATATGTAGATATGGTTCTGGGATTTGAAGCACCGCAGCTTAGCACCGGCTTAATCTGGCTGGTGATGATTATGTATACCTTCCAGATCTACTATGATTTTTCCGGATATTCGGATATGGCCATCGGCCTTGGGTATATGTTTGGTTTTGAATTCCGGGAAAACTTCAATTATCCGTATATTTCCAAATCCATACAGGAGTTTTGGAGGAGGTGGCATATTTCCCTTTCTACCTGGTTTAAGGAGTATGTATACATTCCCCTGGGCGGAAACAGAAAAGGAAACCTGCGGACTTATGTGAATCTGTTTATTGTATTTTTGCTGACCGGCTTCTGGCATGGGGCAAGTTTGACCTTTGTATTCTGGGGACTGTTTCATGGCTTTTTTATGATTATAGAACGATTGGGATTTGGCAGAATCTTAGAGAAGAATCCCTTGAAATTTTTAAACCATATTTATATGTGGATTGTGGTTGTCTGCGGCTGGGTGCTGTTCCGTATGGACGGTATGCGAAAAGGGCTTGCTTTTCTAAAGGCAATGTTTATCTACCAGAAGGGGGAATACAATCTTACCGCCTGTCTGAATGCGGAAGTGATACTGGTTCTGTTGATCGGGCTGCTGTTTTGCGGTATTTTACAAAGTCTGATTCCGAAGCTTTACAAAGCCCTTTTTAGCAAGGAGGAAATATCGGCGCTTCAAATGGGATGCCTGTTTGTGATTTTCTGTCTTTGTATTATTTCCCTTTCTGCTGATTCGTATAATCCGTTTATTTATTTCCGGTTTTAGGAGGATAGGATATGAAAAACAAATTATTTTTTGCCGCATTTTTGCTGCTGCTTACTGCGCCGGCGGTTACATTTTCCTTTGTGAAGGATTATATTGATTCGGAGAATCATGAAAACAGGAGATTTGCCGAACCGCCGCAGCTTTCTCTGGAGACGCTGCCGTCCTTTCCCCAGCAGTTTGACGATTGGTTTAACGATTATCTTCCCTATAAGAATCAGCTTGTCATGACGAATACGATGAAAAATGATTTTTTAGGCGTCGGGACAACGGCAATGGAATATATGACCGGTTCCATGGTGATCCGGGGAAAAGATAACTGGCTGTTTTACAATGCGGAGAAACAGCAGTCATTTAATGATTATCTGTGCAACAATCTCTATGAGGAAGAGGAGCTGGCCGATATTGCGAAGGGTTATGTGAGACTGCAGGAAAAGCTAAAGGAGCTTGGAATTGAGCTGGTGGTGTTTTATGCGGCAAATAAAGAACAGATCTATCCGGAATATATGCCGTCTTCGATTGTCCCTGTGGGAACCTACAGCAGAACGGATCAGCTGGTAGATTATATGCGCGCGAATACCGATATTCCGACGATTTACACAAAAGAAGCGCTGTTGAAAGAAAAAGAGGGACGTCAGCTCTTTTACAAATACGATACCCACTGGAACAATCTGGGTGGATTCGTAGGAGGACAGACAATCGAGAAACAATATACTGGAGAGGCGATCACGCTCACGGACGCAGAA
>CANODN010000188.1 GCA_947564765.1 uncultured Roseburia sp.
ATGATACGATTTCCACTAAGGAACAGTCCATCTCCTCTTTGGAGAAGCAGGTAGAAGACATTACAAAGCAGATGGAAGAAACGCAAAAGGCGTCCGATGAAATCGAGACGAAAATGACCTCCTATGAGCAGCTGTTGAATGCCTATGCCGCTTATACGGCGGATGATATGGAAGCCGCGGGGAGTGCTTTGGAAAAGGTGGAAGCCGGAGACTTAAGCGGAGCTTCCAAATCGATTTATGATGATATCAGCGCCAAGGTAAATGAAAAATATCTTGCCACATTGTATCAGGAAGGAAACAGTGCATACAGCAGAGGTGATTATACAACTGCTATTGAGAAGCTTGGAAAAGTAGTGGAAACGGATGAAACCTACCAGAACGGATATGCCGTATACTATCTGGCGCAGTCCTACCGGAGAGAGAACAACATGGAACAGGCTGTGATCTATTATCAGAAGGTATTAGAACAGTGTCCGGGCACAGAACGGGCGCGGGTAGCGCAGGTTTATGTAAACGAGAGCAACCCATCTTCTGCAGGCGGTCAGGATCAGACGCAGGGCGGCGGACAGCCTCAGGACCCGGCGCAGCAGGAGCCGCAGGGAGAATAAAACAGTACAAAAGACGTTAGGCCAAAAAGCGGCATAGCGTCTTTTTTGATGTAGAAATACCTTGTTGGGTATCCCTTTATGCGCTTAGAAACAGCGCAATAAGATGAAACACCCTTCGGGTATCCCTTTATGCGCTGAAAAACAGCGCAATAATAATGAAAGGAGTGATGTTATGGAATGTAAGTATCAGCTGAAGGATGGGTGTATGCGGATTGCTATGCCCAAAGAAGTCGATCATCATTGTGCAGAGCAGCTTAGGAAGGAGGCGGATCTTTTGATCGGCGCTTATCATATACGAAGGCTTGTGTTTGATTTTGCGGAAACCGAATTTATGGACAGCTCCGGAATCGGCGTGGTAATCGGCAGATGCAAAAACATGGGTTATGGCGGTGGCGAAGTGTTGGCGGAGCATTTAAATGAGCGGATTCAGAAGATTTTTATTGTTTCCGGTCTGCATAAGATGATCCGGGTGATGCCAAAGGAAGCAGAGGATGATCCAAATTAAGAAAAGGTGAGGGAAAGAAGATGAAAAACGAGATGCAGACAGTGTTTGATGCGAAATCAGTCAACGAAAGCTTTGCAAGGGTAACAATCGCAGCTTTTTTGACACAGCTGGACCCTACGCTGGATGAAATTGCAGATGTAAAAACAGCCGTATCAGAAGCAGTTACAAATGCAATCATCCATGGATATGAAAGTCAGGAGGGGAAAGTATACCTTTCCTGCATATTAGAAGGAAATAAAGCGGTGATTACAGTGGAGGATAAAGGCGTCGGCATGGCGGATATTCAAAAGGCCATGGAACCCTTTTATACGACAAAGCCGGAATTGGAACGGTCCGGAATGGGATTTGCGTTTATGGAAGCCTTTATGGATGAAATACAGGTGGAATCGGAAGTGGGAACAGGAACAAAAGTAATTTTGACGAAGAAAATCGGGGTAAGGGAAGAAGAGAATCAGGATGGATGCAGTAATAGCTCTCATTAAGCAGGCACACGAGGGAGATAAAGATGCAAGAGAAAAACTGATTTCGGATAATTTAGGACTGGTATGGAGTATCGTCCGCAGATTTGAGCATCGGGGACACGAAAGAGAGGAGCTTTTTCAGATCGGCTGCATCGGATTGATGAAAGCCATTGACAAATTTGAAATTTCCTATGAGGTGAAATTTTCTACATATGCAGTACCGATGATCATGGGAGAGATGAAGCGTTTTCTTCGAGACAGCAGTATGATGAAGGTGTCCCGTTCTTTAAAAGAAAATGGCTGGAAGGTAAAAAAAGCATCGGACATGCTCTCCCAAAAATATGGAAGAGATGCCACGTTGCAGGAAATTTCACAGGAAATCGGACTGAGTGTAGAAGATATTGTAGAGGCTATGGAGGCCAATGAAGAAGTTTCTTCTATTTATCAGCCTGTGTATCAGTCTGATGACAGTGAGATCTATCTGGTAGACCAGATCTGCGAAAAGAGTATGCCCAAAACAGAGGAGCTGGTCAATCATTTATTGCTGGAACAGCTATTGGGAGAGCTGAATGAAAAAGAAAAGGAGCTGATTACCCTTCGTTATTTTCATGACATGACGCAGGTGCAGGTGGCGGCAAAGCTGGGAGTGAGCCAGGTGCAGGTATCCCGCATGGAGCGGAAGATTCTTTTGCGTATGAAGAAGGCAAGCGAAAGGTAGAACCAGGAAAAATCAGACCTGGCTCATATCATTTAACAATTCCTTTTTCATGGCATATAATTTGTCGGAAAGGTCTACGTATATTTTGGCAGGATTGACAAAACGTTTTGTTTCATTCCAGATCGTTTCTTTTTCCCTGTTGCAGACAGCCTGAATTTCCATAACAGAAGGAGAGCTATAAACACATTTTCCTCCTTTGAAAATCGGAACCAGAAGCTCGCGCATGGTATAACTTCCGCCGGCAAGCTTTGTTTTTTTCCAGGGTTCATTGGAATCGAACAGGATCAGATCTTCGTTGGTGTCAAAGGTTTCTCCTGCCAGACAGATATAGTCGGCCCGGATTTTACCGGTGTCATTGTCATAGATGCGGTAGATCGTCTTATTGCCCGGATTTGTGACCTTTTCGGTGTTTTCGGAAAGCTTGATCTTCGGGAGAAACGTACCGTCTTCCTTTTGAATCGCAGCCAGCTTGTAAACGCCGCCGAAGGCCGGATTGTCTTTGGCTGTGATCAGGTTTGTACCGACACCCCAGGAGGTGATCATGGCTCCCTGGAATTTCAGGCTTTCAATCAGGTATTCGTCCAGATCGTTGGAGGCGGAAATCACTGCGTCGGGAAATCCCGCTTCATCCAACATGCGTCTGGCCTTTTTGGAAAGATAGGCCAGATCACCGCTGTCCATACGGATACCGTAATAGGTCAGAGGAATTCCGGCGTTTTTCATCTCTGTAAAGACGCGGATCGCGTTTGGAATTCCGGATTGCAGTGTATCATAGGTATCCACCAGAAGAATACAGGCAGAGGGATACATTTTGGCGTAGGTGGAAAAGGCGGCGTATTCGTCGGGAAAGCTCATAATCCAGCTGTGGGCATGGGTGCCCAGTACCGGAACATCAAAAAGCTGACCGGCAAGTACGTTGGAGGTGCCCTTACAGCCGCCGATCATGGCAGCTCTTGCACCGTAAATGCCGGAATCCGGTCCCTGAGCGCGGCGAAGGCCGAATTCCATGACGCCGTCACCCTTTGCCGCATAGCAGACTCTTGCAGCTTTGGTGGCAATTAAGCTCTGGTGATTCATGATATTTAGAATGGCGGTTTCAATCAGCTGGGCCTCCATAATAGGGGCAATTACTTTCACCAGAGGTTCCCTGGGAAAAATAACCGTTCCCTCCGGAATGGCATATATATCGCCGGAGAAATGAAAATCTTTTAAATAATTCAGAAAATCTTCTTCAAAAATACCAAGACTTCTCAAATAGGAAATATCTTCCGCAGAAAAATGCAGGTTTTTAATATAGTCAATGATCTGTTCCAGACCGGCGCAAATGGCGTAGCCGCCGCCGCAGGGATTGCTGCGGTAGAATGCGTCAAATACCACAACGTCCCGGTTATTGGTTTTAAAATAGCCCTGCATCATTGTCATTTCGTATAAATCGGTTAAAAGTGTCAGATTTAAAGTACTCATAAAATGCTCGCTTTCTACCTGGTTTCACAGGTGTCCTGTCAATTTTTCTTATTATAGTCTTAACCAGGAGGTTTTGCAACCGGAAGCCGAGGAAATGCTTGACAATTCACTAGAAGCGTGATTAAATAAAAGCAGTTATATGACTGACGGGACGTGGAATCAACCACATGGAATATAACAGATCAGAATGCCGACCGTCTGGGCGTGGCGCTCAGATGCGTCGGTTTTTTTAGTATTACGTCATTATGATTTACAAAAGGGAGGAACTATATGGAATTACTGTCATTGGAAAAACAGCTCTGTGGCAATGCTTATCCGGGAAGGGGAATCGTCATCGGAAAAAGCGGAGACGGAAAATATGCAGTTACCGCATATTTTATCATGGGACGGAGCACAAACAGCCGTAACCGTATTTTTGCAGAAGAGGGCGAGGGCATCCGTACGGAAGCATTTGATCCGGCCAAGCTGAGCGATCCAAGCCTGATTATCTATGCACCGGTCCGCGTGCTCGGCAACAAGACGATTGTTACAAACGGAGATCAGACAGATACGATTTATGAGGGAATGGACAAGCAGCAGACCTTTGAGCAGTCGCTGCGCATGCGGGAATTTGAGCCGGATGCACCCAATTATACACCGAGAATTTCCGGAATTATGCATGTGGAAAACGGAACCTATAATTATGCCATGTCGATTTTAAAGAGCAATAACGGCAATCCGGCATCCTGTAACCGCTATACCTTTGCATATGAAAATCCGCAGAATGGAGAAGGGCATTATATTCATACTTATATGG
>CANODN010000189.1 GCA_947564765.1 uncultured Roseburia sp.
CTTATGAATATTTTAAACTTATACAAGAGAGGATTACAACATTTATTTCAAGCCTTTCGGATGCTGGAAAAGCAATCTGGATTATGAGACAACAATGATTGAAGTACTCTGGAATGTAGATCCGCTGGATTGGAAAACAGATCATGCGGATACGGTTGTGCAAAGAGTGTTAAAGGAAGTGCAGGAAAATGATATTATTCTCCTGCACGATGCGTCTGAGTCTTCCGTGAAAGCAGCGCTGCAGATTATTGATACATTGCAGAAGGAAGGGTATGTTTTTGTGACGGTGGATGAGATTTTGTTCGATTAGAATAGAGACTTTTTTCAGTCCTTGACAAACATCTTATTTCCATGTACTATAATAACCAGTTTAAAAAAAGACACAAAGATAATGAGAAAGAGGAGTACACATATACGAATTCCAGAGAGAGCGGTTCATCGGGTGGAAGACTGCTTAAGTTACGGTATGTGGAAGGTAGCTTTTGAATCGGAGGGCAGAAGCGGCAGGAATTGGGCCGTGTGTAAGCTTTCCCGGATCATTCCGTTAAAGATGAAGAGATGTATGGCATTTTTTGACCATATAAACAAGGTGGTACCGCGTAGAAATTCGCCCTTGGAAGCAATCGCTTTCAGGGGTTATTTTATTGTTACCATATATCCGAAAGAAACTGCCGCGGCAGTTTCTGCCGGCCGCAGACGCAATTTAAAAAAAGGAGAAAAAACATGAGCAAAGAACTGGCAAAAACTTATGATCCCAAAGGAATCGAAGACCGTCTTTATCAGAAATGGGAAACAAACGGTTATTTCCGTGCAAAAGCAGACAAGAGCAAAAAGCCCTTTACCATTGTTATGCCGCCGCCCAATATTACCGGACAGCTGCATATGGGCCATGCGCTGGACAATACGATGCAGGATATTTTGATCCGTTATAAAAGAATGCAGGGCTATAATGCGCTGTGGCAGCCCGGCACCGACCATGCGGCGATTGCCACAGAGGTAAAGGTCATTGAATCTTTAAAAGAGCAGGGAATTGACAAAGAGGATCTGGGCAGAGAAGGTTTTCTGGAAAAATGCTGGGACTGGAAAAAGGAATACGGCGGCAGGATTTTAAAACAGCTTAAGAAATTAGGCTCTTCCGCAGACTGGGACAGAGAGCGCTTTACCATGGATGAGGGCTGCTCCGACGCCGTTTTGGATGTATTTATCAAATTATATGAAAAGGGATATATCTACAAAGGCTCCCGCATTGTCAACTGGTGTCCGGTATGCCAGACTTCTATTTCCGATGCAGAGGTAGAACACGAAGAGCAGGACGGCTTCTTCTGGCATATCAATTATCCGGTGGCAGGAGAAGAAGGAAGATTTGTGGAAATTGCCACAACCAGGCCGGAGACTATGTTTGGAGATACTGCCGTTGCAGTTAATCCGGAGGATGAACGGTACAAAGACATCATCGGGAAAACCTTGATACTTCCTTTGACAGACCGCGAAATACCGGTAATTGCCGATGCCTATGTAGACAAAGAATTTGGAACGGGATGCGTAAAGATCACGCCGGCACACGACCCCAACGACTTTGAAGTGGGAAAACGCCACAATCTGGAAGAAGTAGTCGTGATCAATGACGATGCGACAATGAATGCAGGCGCAGGAAAATTTGTCGGCATGGACCGTTACGAATGCCGGAAGGCTCTGGTGAAAGAACTGGAAGAAATGGGACTTTTGGTAAAGGTAGTGCCCCATTCCCATAACGTAGGAACCCATGACCGCTGCGGCACGACGGTAGAGCCGATGATCAAACAGCAGTGGTTTGTCAAAATGGAGGAGATGATTAAGCCGGCAGTGGAAGGAGTTAAAAACGGAGAAATCAAACTCCTTCCAAAACGCATGGAAAAAACATATTTTAACTGGACTGATAATATCCGGGACTGGTGTATTTCCAGACAGCTCTGGTGGGGGCATCGGATTCCGGCATATTACTGCAGCGAATGCGGTGAAATGGTGGTTTCCAAAACCGCGCCGGAGAAGTGTCCGAAGTGCGGCTGTACGCATCTGAAACAGGATGAGGATACGTTAGATACCTGGTTCTCCTCTGCACTGTGGCCGTTTTCCACGCTGGGCTGGCCGAAGGAAACAGAAGATCTGGATTATTTCTATCCCAACGATGTATTGGTGACAGGGTATGATATTATCTTTTTCTGGGTAATCCGCATGATTTTTTCCGGTTATGAGCAAATGGGTAAAGCACCCTTCCATACCGTACTATTCCACGGACTGGTAAGGGATTCCCAAGGACGGAAAATGAGCAAATCCTTAGGAAACGGTATTGATCCTCTGGAGGTTATTGACAAATATGGTGCAGATGCGCTGCGTCTGACCTTGATTACCGGAAATGCACCGGGCAATGATATGCGTTTTTACTGGGAAAGAGTAGAGGCTTCCCGTAATTTTGCCAATAAGGTATGGAACGCATCCCGGTTTATTATGATGAATATCGGAGAGGAAAAACCAACCGTTCCGGCGGAAGGGGACCTTCTTACCGAGGATAAATGGATTTTGTCCAAAGCAAACCGTCTGGCAAAAGAAATGACAGAAAATATGGACAAATACGAGCTGGGTATTGCAGTGCAGAAGGTATATGATTTTATCTGGGATGAATTCTGTGACTGGTATATTGAAATGACAAAACGCCGTACCTATCACAAAGAAGAAAATCCTGCTTCCGCCAATGCAGCTCTGTGGACGCTGCAGGAAGTTTTAACGCAGGCCCTTAAGATGCTGCATCCGTATATGCCTTTTATTACGGAAGAGATTTTCTGTACGCTGCATCCGGAGGAAGGGACGATTATGCTTCCTGCGGAATTGCAAAATGGCATAGAAGAATGCAGGGAGAGCGTTTCCGGCTGGCCGGTATACCGGGAAGACCGCGATTTCCCGCAGGAAGAGGCTATGGTGGAACGCTGCAAGGAGCTGGTAAAGAGCGTCAGAAACCGCCGGTCTGAAATGGATGTGCCTCCTTCCAGAAAGGCAACGGTATATCTGGTATCCGAAAATGCAGAGGTAAGAGATATTTTTGAAACAGAGAAGGATATGTATGCAGGATTGATGGGAGCCGGTGAAGTGAAAGTGCAGGCAGACCAATCCGGTATTGCAGAGGATGCCGTATCGATCGTGATTCCGGATGCCGTTGTATATATTCCGCTGGAGGATCTGGTAGATCTGGAAAAAGAAAAGGAACGGCTGTTGAAAGAAGAGGAACGCCTTTTAAAGGAATTAGCCCGTTCTAAGGGAATGCTGTCTAACGAGCGGTTTTTGAGCAAAGCGCCGGAGGCAAAAGTGAAAGAAGAAAAAGAGAAGCTTTTAAAATACGAGCAGATGATGGAGCAGGTAAAAAAACAGCTGGCATCTCTGAAATAGAATGGCGTTCAGTCGGCCATGATACAAAAAGAAGCCGCGCAATATAACGGAAACCCTGTAGTTTGAAGAGGGGTATTGCAAATTTGTGTAAAATATTGCGGTGAGATAATAAAAAGTTAATACTTTTTTACTTGCATAATCAAACCACTATATTATAATGGTAGAAGATATTATTTCAGGAAAATAACACCAATTATAATATAGTGGTTTTTCATGATTCAGGAGGAACAGACATGATTGATTTTGAAGAAGAATTGAAGAAATTTCAGCCGAGCCTGGAAGTAGAAGAAGCAGAAGATGCGATTTATGACAGAGATTTGACCGATATGACAGATATATTGCTTGAGATGATGAAGGAAAGAAATAATTAAAACCAGGTAAGTGAGGTGAATTATGGAATGTTATAATTGCGGAGCATCGCTGACGAGAGCGGATTACTGCGGCAAATGCGGTGCAGATGTAAAGATTTATAAACGGATACTGACAGCTTCCAACAGTTATTATAATGAAGGCTTAGAGCGGGCAAATGTCAGAAATCTTTCCGGCGCGGTGGAAAGCCTGAAAAAGAGTCTTCAGCTGAATAAAATGAATATTGACGCCAGGAATCTTCTGGGGCTTGTCTATTTTGAAATGGGAGAAACCGTGGCGGCTTTAAGTGAATGGGTGATCAGCAAAAGCTCCCAGAGCCGTAACAATGCGGCGGCACATTATTTAAATGAGATACAGAATAATTCTGCAAGATTAGAGGCGATTAACCAGACGATTAAGAAATACAATCAGGCGTTGATCTACTGCAGGCAGGACAGCAGAGATCTTGCTGTGATCCAGCTGAAAAAGGTGCTTTCTTTAAATCCCAAACTGGTAAAAGGACATCAGCTTCTGGCATTGTTGTATATGCAGGAGGGCAAATACGATCTGGCCAGGAAATCGCTGCGCAATGCAGGTAAAATCGATGAAAATAATACCATTACGCTTCGCTATATGAAGGAGGTCAATAAAAAGCAGCTGCCGAAGAGATCGGATCAAGCATCAACGCAACGGCCAAGGCTGCA
>CANODN010000190.1 GCA_947564765.1 uncultured Roseburia sp.
TATTAAGACTATATCCTAATAACAATCCAACAGATGGAAGAATAAAACGCAAATCCAGACTATCAATGATACGATACGGCTGCCCAATGAAAAGGCAGCCTTTTTTATGTCTTTTTTTAATTCTATATAACTATTGACAATCCTGTGATTTCGATATATTATGTAGCTTGCTACATGTCTGGAATGGAGATCATATTATGGATGAAATAAACTGCTATTTCAAAAAAATACACAACCAGCTGGAAACCGGTTTCAATAAAGCGTATAAAAAATACGGACTGACCAGCACCCAGCTTGACGTCCTTCTCTATCTTTCACAGGACATAAATACGAAAAATACACTCACGGACATTGCCTCACACTTTGGCGTCAGACACACCAGCGCCATTCATGTATTGAAGCTTTTGGAAAAAAAGGGCTTTATCTGCAAAAGCACTGTCGAAGGTTCCCGCGCCAAGCCCATTCTATTGACAGAAAACGGCAGGCAGCTTATTTCAGAGGTAATCCAAAAGAGCCCTCTGTTAGACGAGGTTATGTTTGCAGGATTATCTGAAGATGACCGGCGGATTTTAGAAAAAATGCTCCGGCAGATCTATGAAAATCTGGAATCTGACGCATTTAAAAGCTTATAAGCGCACAATAATAGGAGGATTTATTATGCAAGACAAGACAACAGAAATATTCCGGGACGCCCCGGTACCGAAAGCCGTTATCAGTAATGTCGTTCCTTCGATCGTCAGTATGATCATGGTTCTGATTTACAATCTGGCTGACACATTTTTTATAGGACAAACCAAAAACGCCTACATGGTCGCTGCCATTTCGGTAGCAACCCCGGCATTCCTTTTATTCATGGCGATCGGAATGCTTTTTGGTATAGGCGGTACTTCCCTGATCTCCAGATCTCTTGGTGAAGGCAAAACAGAAAAGGCAAAAACAGCCTCTTCCTTTTGTTTCTGGACGGGGCTTGGCATCGGCATTCTTGCCGCCATTGTGATCTTCATTTTTGCCGAACCGGTAAGCCGGGCCATTGGTGCAAGCGATGATACCATAGGCTACGCCTCACAGTATCTGCGTATCGTTTCCACATCCATTCCCTTTTTGATTATCGGCAACACATTCAGTAACATCATTCGTGCCGAAGGCAAGGCAAATGTTGCCATGATGGGAATGTTAATCGGAAATCTGATTAATATCATACTGGACCCGATTATGATTCTTGGCTTTGGCTGGAACGTAGCCGGCGCGGCAGTCGCAACTGTTCTCGGAAATATTTTTGCGGCCATTTTCTACATCTGCCATCTGCTTTCCAAACATGCGATGCTCTCCATTCATCCAAAATATTATCAGGCCAGAAACGGCATTGCTACCGGAGTCCTTGCCATTGGTATTCCTGCATCCTTAAACAGCATGCTTATGAGTTTTTCCAATATTATTGTCAATAATATTATGCTCCACTACGGCGATATGGCAGTTGCAGGACTCGGCGTAGCAATGAAAGTCAATATGATCGTAGTAATGCTCTTAATCGGACTGGGTACCGGCATCCAGCCGGTTTTAGGCTATTGCTTTGGCGCCGGAAACCGAAAACGCTATATGGCAGTCCTTAAGTTCTCGCTGATCCTTGCCTTTGGATTAAGCGCTGTCATGACTGTGATCTGCTACTGCGGCGCCGGCCCGCTGGTACATGCGTTTTTAGAAGATCCAAATGCATTTTCCTACGGCATGTCCTTTGCCCGCATCTATATCTATTCCGGGCCTGTCATGGGACTGCTGTTTGTATTTATTAACGCGATTCAATCCACCGGAGCTGCACTGCCGGCTCTGATTCTTTCCATTAGCCGTCAGGGAATCATTTATCTTCCCGTACTGTTTTTGTTCCGGAGGATTTTTGATTCTGCCACCATGCTTGCGGCAGCCCAGCCCCTCACAGACTACCTGTCTACTGCCCTTGCCATTGTACTGTTTGTTTTCACCTATCGGAAATATTTTCCAAAGGCAAAGGATTCTCAACCTGATTAAATCACATATTACAGCTATTTGATCCCGGACTCTGCATCTGCCGCAAAGCTCGTAAAAACGTATCGATGAATGAAATAAAAGTCTGAGATATTATAATGTATTCAATATTAAAAAAGCAGTTGAAATCTTTATAGAGATATCATATATTATAGAAAAAACAGAACCTATTACAGGAGGGAATCTATGAGAAAAAAATCTTTTCAAAATGCTTTCCGCATAACAACTGCAGTGATTCTGTCTATATCATTGTTATTTCCGGCAGCTCCTTTTTGGGCAGGCGCAGAAGTGACCGGACAATACAATTCCATTGACGGACTTTCCGGCGAAATTTTATATGACACAAACGGCAAGCGTGTTATGACCTGCGGCGGTGAAGTCCATTCCTTTACGGAAAACGGAATCACAAAATGGTACTGGTTCGGCGTAGATGATCTGGATAAGGCCGAAGGCGAACAAAAAGAAGAAGGCATTCACCTGTACAGCTCCCTGGATTTATACAACTGGGATTACGAAGGCGTTATATGGGATCTCCCATATGCCGCCCACCCAAAAGTTCTCTATAACGAAACGCAAAAACAATACGTCATGTGGGTTTCGGCAGAACAGGGACTGGCTGTCGGCGTCAGCAGCAGCATCAAAGGACCCTTTACACCTGTGAGCAATTCAAATACGGATGGCATCATGGGATTTCTAAATCTGTATGAGGAAAGTCCGGGTACTGCCTATGCCATTTATCCCGGTTCCGGCAGCAGTCTGTCTCTGGCAAAGCTGTCAAGTGATTATCAGCGAATCGAAGGCTCACCCCAGCCGCTTCAATTCGAAGGTGACACGCTGATCAATGCCGAAGGCGGCATTTTAAAAAGAAACGGCAAATATTACATCGTCAATGCGGGCATGACGCAATATGCATCAGCAAATTCCCTGACCGGCACATGGAAGGTAAGCATCCTTCAAATGTGGGATGACACCAGTTACAAAACCATTGCCGATAAGAATCAGACCAGCAGTGTTTTTCATGTAAAAACAGAAACAACAGACGAATATATCTGCATCGGCGACAGCGTAGGCGGGGATACCGGCGAAGTCCGATATATCTGGCTGCCGATAAAATTCTTTGAAAACGGCACCATCGCGTTACGGGAATTGAGCAACTGGAAACTGGACAATATAATCCCTGACAATCCCGGTGTTTTGACGCCATACGATTCCATTCACGGTCTTGCCGACGAACCCCTCTACGACACCGACGGACAGGAAATTAACGCCTTCGGCGGCGAGGTTCACCAAATTACAGAAAATGGCGTAACGAAGTGGTACTGGTTCGGAGAAAAAATGTCTTCTTATAACGACGCCGGCACTCCAAACGCTCTCCATTTGTACAGCTCCACAGATCTGTATAACTGGACCAGAGAAGAAGATATCTTCAAAGGCATGTCTTCCAAAGACCAATTTGAGACAGACGATTATTTTAAAGCCCTCTACGGTAATTTAAGCGACGCCGAAAAAGACACCGTATTCGAATGCTTAAAGAACTGCCCCACTGCCCACCCAAAAGTCTTTTATAATGAAAAAACAAAGCAATATGTGATGTGGGTGCCGGGTTATGACGGAAAACAATGCATTGCCGTCAGCAGCAGTATCAAAGGCCCGTTCAAATTTATCAAATACTGTGAAAAAATATCCGGATTTGTAACCACGTATCAGGAAAGCAACGGCACTGTCTACATGGTTTATGAGGAAGGCGAAGAGCTGTTTCTGGCAATGCTGACCGATGATTACATGGATATAAAAAGCACAGCGCAGCCGATACTCTTCAAAGACGGCGCAAAGCTTGACAGCGCCCAGGGCGGTATATTTCAATACAACGGTAACTATTACATGGTGAATACCGGCGCAAATCAATATGCCGTAACAAATACGCTTACCGGCACATGGACCGTACATCCCCTTTTACTGTCCGATGACGACAGTCAGTCTTTGGAAACAAAAGAAATCACCACTATAAATCCTACCAGCTGTATCCTGCCGGTAAACACCCAGGACGGCGTCATCTATATCAACATTTCGGACAGCTGGAATGCTGCCGAAACAAACAGTGCCAGATACGTCTGGCTGCCTGTAAAGTTTTATGACGACGGCACAATTGCACTGCAGAAATTAAGCCACTGGAAACTGGAAAACATTGATCCGGGCGAATCGGAACCACCCGCTCCAGAAAATCCAGATGTTCCAAAGGAACCGGAAGCAAACGACTCCATCTATGGGCTTTCCGATGAAATTTTATACGATACAGAGGGCAATCCGGTTTACGCCTGCGGCGGCGAGGTTCACCAGATCACAGAAAACGGCGTGACGAAGTGGTACTGGTTTGGAGAAGAATCTTGTCTTTACCGTGAGTGAATCAAAGGATAAGGTGTTGATTAC
>CANODN010000191.1 GCA_947564765.1 uncultured Roseburia sp.
TTGTATGCTGTCGGTATGGGGGTGTAATTACAATAGCCAAACAAACAGCAAATCAGAAAAGATTTTTGAAAATGGAGATTCTGCAGACACAGAACAGTTCGACAGATATGATCTCGAATTGGAGTATAATGCCTATGAAAAAGATTATTCGGCTGAATTAGAAATAGAAAATAAAAAGATGCCAATAGAAATATGGTGTTCCAATGTTGGATACAGGGTAATCAAAATCGACGAACAGGAAATTCCTTATACACATCGAGAGATGCCATTGGGAGGCGCCGGTCTGGAAACAATGGCCTATGATGTTACCGGTGATGGAAACGAGGAAATTGTTTTTTTGGAATCCTCCGGAGAGGTAGCGTACATATTAATCTTTGGCAGTGAGGATGGACAATGGGAGGAACTGGAGATTCCTTCTGAGGTTTATAGTGATACAGAAGATTCTTTATTTTTGGAAAAACAGCTGGAAGAGTTGAAACTTGAGCTGGAGGATTCGATTTATGTGAAAGGCCGTAGTATTGATTTATCTGAAGAAAAAATTTTGATTCAATATTTTCTTTGGTCAGATACAAATTCAGGTGCAGTTGATATGGGCTTGATCCAGAAAGAATTGCTTTACGCATCTGATGAAAAGAGATTTGTTTTGGGAAACGCTTTGTATATATCTCCAGAAAGCAACCAACAATAGACTATACTTGTAGATTTTCGTAAAGATATGAGGTTATTTTTGTCTTTTTTGAGCATAATAAATCAAAAAGAAATACGGAGGTCTCTCATGGTAAACAAAGATACAATCCAACTGTTAAAAGAATGCGATTCCGGCACAAAAATGGCCGTCTCTTCCATTGACGAAGTTTTTGACAAAATCCAGAGTCCCAAACTAAAACAGCTTTTGTCCGAAAGCAAACAGCATCATAAAACCCTGGGCAACGAGCTGCATGCCCTGCTGTTAGAATATCAAAGCGAAGAAAAAGATCCCTCTCCCATGGCAAAGAGTATGTCCTGGCTGAAAACAAATGTCAAACTGAATATGGAGGGCGGCGACGCTGCGATTGCAGATCTGATCACCGATGGCTGCAATATGGGCATCAAAACCCTCTACAAATATCTAAACGAATATTCTGCTGCAAACGAAATTTCCAGAGACATCTGCAAACGCCTTATCGCCATCGAAGAGGCTCTGCGCAAAGACCTGCAGCCCTGTCTTTAAAGGCGGTCACCCCTTGTTTTTTCCCCTGTGAAATGTTACTA
Organism: uncultured Roseburia sp.; assembly: GCA_947564765.1. Classification (GTDB taxonomy): domain Bacteria; phylum Bacillota; class Clostridia; order Lachnospirales; family Lachnospiraceae; genus Roseburia_B. The sequence continues at coordinate 1,252 of CANODN010000191.1, forward strand.
TAATTTTTAGAATGCCCTATGGCAAAATAGAAAAATGGAACATTTCACAGGAGGTAAGTATGGATTACGCAAAAGAATATGAACAAAAACTCGTCACTGCAGACGAAGCCGTCAAAATCATTAAATCCGGCGACTGGGTAGACTACGGCTGGTGTAACGGCACTGTGGATGCTTTGGACAAAGCTCTGGCAAAACGCACCGATGAATTAACCGATATCAATTTACGAGGCGGAATTCTTTTAAAGCTCCCTGCTGTTTTTGAACGGGAAGACGCAGGGGAACACTTCACCTGGAATTCCTGGCATATGTCCGGTATTGAACGCAAATTAATCAATCGCGGCTGTGCATATTACGCACCCATCCGCTATTCCGAGCTGCCCCGTTATTATCGTGACTCGGCTACACCGGATGACGTTGCCATGTTACAGGTTACGCCTATGGACAAACACGGTTACTTCAATTTTGGTCCAAATGCCTCTCACCTTATGGCAGTATGCGAAACCGCCAAAAAAATCATTGTAGAGGTCAATCAGAATATGCCTCGCTGTCTCGGCGGATTTGAAAACGGCATTCACATTTCCCAGGTAGATTTCATTGTAGAAGGAGAGAATCCTCCCATTGCAGAAATGGGTGCGGGCGGAGCGCCTACCGATGTAGACATCGCCGTTGCCAAATTAATCGTAGAAGAAATCCCAAACGGCGCCTGCTTACAGCTTGGCATCGGTGGAATGCCAAATACCGTCGGCTCCATGATTGCAGAGTCCGACTTAAAGGATCTCGGCGTTCATACGGAAATGTATGTGGATGCCTTTGTTGATATTGCAAAGGCAGGCAAAATCAACGGCTCTAAGAAAAACATCGACCGCTTCCGCCAGGCATATGCTTTTGGCTGCGGCACAAAAAAAATGTACGACTACATCGACAACAATCCGGAACTGTTAAGCGCTCCGGTCAACTATACCAACGACATCCGTTCCATTTCTGCTCTGGATAATTTTATTTCCATTAACAATGCCGTAGATCTGGATCTCTTCGGACAGATCAACGCAGAATCCGCCGGTGTGAAACAGATCAGCGGCGCAGGAGGACAGCTGGATTTCGTTCTTGGAGCCTACCTGTCCAACGGCGGCAAGAGCTTTATCTGCTGCTCTTCCACCTTCAAGACAAAAGACGGCCAGTTAAAATCCCGTATCGTACCTACATTAGCTCCCGGTTCTATCGTAACGGACACCCGTGCCAATACACATTATGTGGTAACGGAATATGGCAAGGTCAACTTAAAAGGACTCTCCGCATGGCAGCGGGCAGAGGCATTGATCTCCATTGCGCATCCTGATTTCAGAGATGAACTGATCGCAGAGGCAGACAAGTTAAAAATCTGGCGCAGAAGCAATAAATAATATCTCATACAAAACCAAAAAGTACATGGTAAATACAAAATGTCTCTTCGTATTTACCATGTACTTTATTTTACTGTGATACAAAAATTTCAGAGTTTAGAATCCTGTTTACGGATTATAGGTATGCCAGCCCTTCCACCTGGTCACATTAGAATAAGATTTATTTTTTTTATACCAGGATTTGTATACATCCTCATATTCTTTCGGCACATATACGTGACAGAAGATTGGAAGCTTTGCATATCCGGCCGCAGATTTCGGCTTGACTACTTTCGGCGGAACACTGCCTGTAAAATATACTTTATCGGCATCAATCACGCCAAAGGCCGGCACCGTTACGCGTTTCAGTTTGCTCGGATAAACCACCTTTTTCAGCTTCTTTTTCGTCATATCACAATTGACCACACTGATATCCGGCGTCAGCTTCTTCACCCGTTCGGATATCCGCAATTCCCCTTTTTTGTCCGGAATAGCAACGACAAGACTTTTATCTGACTTCTTATAAATACACTGTCCATCCCGTGCAAATACCCGGTTGTTTTTCGATACCGTAACATTCTTGATATGGATATTCTCTCCACAGGAAGCCCTGTTAAATACCCCTCGCTCCATTTCAGAAACAGAGGCCGGAATATGAATTACCGAAGACTTCGTACTGCCGAACGCATAAGATGTAATCTTTTTTACTCCACCCGGAATTGTAAGCTTTTTCCCCCTTGTCGCCGCAAAAACCAACGCCTTATCCTTTTTGCGGATTAAGCAGTTTCCTTTCACAAAAAATGCTGGATTCGTTTTGGATAATTTGATGGTTTTTAAGGACGGACAGTCACACAGGGATGAATTCTGAAAGGACTCCATCTGTTCCGGCAAAACGATGGTCTTTAACTTGTCGCACCCGTAAAAAGTATAGTCTTCAATTTTTTTTACATTTTTAGGAAGTTCTATTTTCGTCAGTGAATCCAGACCGCTGAATGCAGACTCATCAATGACCTCTACGGTATCCGGGATCTGAATAGATGTCAGGCATGATACAGCCTTGCTGCTGCCGTCACCATTATGCCACGGCTCAATACACTCACCAAACAACGTAACATATGCTTCGCCATCATTTTCCATTTCCCGGGCCGGATATCCAAGTCTGGTAACCTTTTTATCCTTGATGGTTGCCGGAATGGAAAGGGATTTGACTTTCTTTCCATTCATCTCAATTTTATAAATCCAGGCTTCTTGTCCGTCTCTGGAAGGGTGGATGTAATAGGTAAATACCCCATCTGTCTGCACTTCCGTCTTTCCTGCATCCCATGCTGTTTCGGCCGCAGCCTTCGTATCCGCCGTATTCATAACCAGCATTGCAAACAATATGGCGCAAAATACGGTCATCCATCTTCGTTTCATAATATGTTCCTCCCTTCAATTTAAACATAATTCATATATACATTATAGCACCTGCAGCCAGGAACGCAATCATTTTTCTGATTTCCATGAAACTTTTTCTTCTTTCTGGTAGTCTAATATATAGAACCGAACAATAGGAGGCGAAAAACTTGGGACTTTTACCATGGAAAAAATCAAAAGCAAAAACAGTAGAAGACCTGCTGCTTGCAAACTACAACCAATATTTCCGGCTTGCATACAGCTACGTGCACAACGAGGATGATGCCGGAGACATTGTACAAAACACGGCATACAAAGCAATCAAAAACAGCAGTCAGCTGAAAGAAACGCAATATGCTTCTACCTGGCTCTTTTATGGGCAATGAACCCATTTACAGATCATGCGGAACAAACAATGC
>CANODN010000192.1 GCA_947564765.1 uncultured Roseburia sp.
AGCAGTCATTGGCCTTCGCAATTTCCTTCTCTACGCTCTCAACCTCCGCTTAGTCCTGCCTTGCTGTCTGTCCTGCTGTCAGCACTTCCTTTTCAGGCAAAAATATAACAAAAATCCTCTCCGGACACATTTCAAAAATTTCCGGAGAGGATTCCAATATTCACATCAATCTCATTTTCTCTCTACTTCTTCATCGAATCAATAATCGCATCCGCCAGAGCATCCAGGTCAATCTTCTTGTCACTGCCCATAGAAGACGCAATGCTTAATCTTTCATTCAGAACCGTCATATTCTTCAATTCTTCATCAATAAACTTCTGCATCAAATCCCCTGACTTACAAGCCCAGGAACCATTTTCAATCAGTGCAAAGGTACGGTTCTGCATATTCAAAGCCTTCATATCCATAAGGAAATTATGCATCACCGGATAAATACCCAGATTATACGTAACCGATGCCAGTACAATATGACTGTACTTAAATGCATCCGCAATCAGATAGGAAACATGGGTATTGGATACATCGTGCACCTTCACATTGGTACAGCCTTTTTCACAAAGTTTTGCGGCCAGTGCCTGTGCAGCAGCCTCCGTATTGCCGTACATAGATGCGTAGGCAATCATAACGCCCTGCTCTTCCGGCTCATAACGGCTCCATTTATCGTATTTATCAATAAAATAACCGAAATCCTCACGCCATACCGGGCCGTGGAGGGGGCAGATGTATTTGATCTGATCCACAATGCCTCCGGCTTTTTTTAACAGCAGCTGAATATGGGGGCCGTACTTGCCTACGATATTCACAAGATAACGGCGCGCCTCGTCAATCCAATCCCGGTCGAAATTCACTTCATCTGCAAACAGTTTGCCGTCTAAGGCGATAAAGGAACCAAACGCATCTGCGGAGAAGAGAACTCCGTTGGTCACATCGAACGTTACCATAGCCTCCGGCCAGTGCACCATAGGCGCCTCCACAAAGGTCACCGTATGAGTTCCAAAGCAGTGGGTATCTCCTTCCGCTACCGTAATGCATTCATGGGAATCCGGGTGGAAACCAAACTGACGCATGAGCATGTAGGATTTCTCGGTGGAAATCAATTTGACATCGGGATAACGCATCAAAATCTGCTCTACAGATGCACCGTGGTCAGGCTCCATGTGGTTTACCACCAGCCAGTCTAAAGGACGTCCTGCAAGAAGGTAGTCCAGATTTTCCATAAGCTGACGGCAGGCGGACCAGTCAACGGTGTCAAACAAAACGGTTTCTTTATCTAAAAGCAGGTAAGCATTGTAGCTTACACCATATGGAATGGGATGAATATTCTCAAACAAATGCAGTCTGTGATCATTTGCGCCCACCCAGTATAAATCCTCTGTTATATTACGTACACAATACATATTCTGTCCTCCTTCTGCCGTTACGCTTTGATAAACTGATCTTTGCCTTCTGCACATTCCGGGCATACCCAGTCTTCAGGCAGTTTTTCAAATAAAGTGCCGGGAGCGATTTCAGCATCCTCATCACCGTTTTCAGGAACATATTCATATCCGCATCCACCGCATACATAGCGGTCACCGATTGGCTCTGGTTTTGGAGCAGGCGGACGTTTCATTTTCACCATAGGAGGAGCCGGTTCTTTTTCACCGGTATCTAACGCCTCGGCTAAAAGAGGCAGAATTTCATTGACGTCTCCTACAATGCCGTAATCGCAGTTTTTAAAGATCGGAGCATTGCCGTTTTTGTTAATTGCTACAATCGTAGATGCATCCTTGATTCCCTTTAAGTGCTGGGTTGCGCCGGAAATACCACAGGCAATGTATAAATTGCCGCGAAACTTCTGTCCGGACATGCCTACATAACGGCTTAGGGGAACGTATTTTAATGTCTCTGCCACCGGACGGGAGGAACCGATTGCGGCTCCCGCAGCAGCTGCCAGATCTTCGATTAATTTCATGTTTTCTTTGCTGCCGATTCCCTTGCCGGCGGAAACAACGCGTTCTGCCTGGGCAATGGGCGTATCGGCCGGAATGCCTACGGTAAAATCATGGCCGTCTTTTTTGAGGGCCTCTACCAGGGAATTTACTTTGGCGGCTGCATCGCCTTCCCGAAAAATATGACCTTTGCGAACCCCTGTAATGGGAGCCGGTTTTTTTGCAGCGGAACGGCTTTTTGTGCCGGAATCTTTTTTCATTCTTCCAATCAGGTGTGAGGCGATTACAACACGCTGGATTTCATTGGTTCCTTCATAAATCGTAGTGATTTTTGCATCACGGTACATCCGTTCTACATCCATACCCTTTAAGAAACCGGTGCCGCCGAAAATCTGAAGAGCGCTGTTGGTCACTTCTAAAGCAATATCCGATGCGTACATCTTCGCCATAGCAGCCTCCATAGCGTAAGGATCATGATTTTCTTTTAATTCTGCTGCAGAATAGACTAAGAAACGGGCACAGCGGAGCTTAGTCGCCATATCCGCCAGTTTGAAGGAAATACCCTGCTGGGCTGCGATTGGTTTGCCAAACTGATTTCTCTCTTTTGCATAATCAAGTGCCTGTTCAAATGCTCCCTGGGCAATTCCAAGAGCCTGAGCGGCAATACCGATACGGCCGCCGTCTAAGGTAGCCATGGCAATTTTAAAACCGTCGCCTTCTTTTCCCAGGAGATTCTCTTTTGGAACTTTCACATCATTAAAAATAAGTTCTGCCGTCGTAGAGGAACGAATGCCCATTTTGTCATAATGATCGCCAAACTCAAAGCCTTCCCAGCCTTTTTCTACGATAAAAGCAGAAATGCCCCGCGTTCCGATATCCGGCGTCGTTACGGCAAATACAACGTAGGTATCTGCTTTCGGCGCATTAGTGATAAAAATTTTGCCGCCGTTTAAGAGATAATAATCGCCTTTGTCTAACGCCGTGGTTTCTGTACCGCCTGCGTCGGAGCCGGCATTTGGCTCTGTCAGACCGAAAGCGCCGATTTTCTCGCCTTTTGCCAGAGGAACCAGATATTTTTCCTTCTGCGCCTCATTGCCGAAGGCAGCAATGGGATAGGAACCTAAGGATACATGGGCGGAAAGGATTACGCCGGAACCGCCGTCAATCCTTGACAGCTCTTCTACCGCAATGGCATAGCTGACAACATCAAGCCCTGCTCCGCCGTATTCTGTGGGATAAGGAATTCCCATAAGTCCCATTTCCCCCAGCTTTTTCACTGCCTCGTCAGGAAAGCGGTTTTCCTGATCCAGGGAAAATGCAATGGGTTTGATCTCCGCTTCGGCAAAGGAACGAATCTTTGCGCGTAGTTGTTCGTGTTCTGCAGTTGTCTGAAATAACATATCACAGCCTCCTTTTTCATTCTATATTGTGAATTTTGTCGTATTATGTACATTCAATTCTAAGATATTATGTAAATTATTCACAAATACAGGATATCAGATTCAGATTTTTTTGTCAATTACAAAAACTTCTCCAAAAAATACAAAAAGTATGCAGGATATAGCCGATTTCATTTGTTATATCTGCCATATCCTGCATACTTCATTTATTTCCTGATAATTTTTTTATATATTTTCTCTGACAAACGCTTCCAGAGCCGCCGCTTCCTCCTGCTCCTTTTCTCCTTCTACCGTGATTTCCACTTCTTCATTTCCTTTCACAGACAAAGACATCACATTAAAAAGCCTCTTTGCATTCCCTGTTTTTTCACCTTTGCGGATCGTAACTTCACTGGAGCACTTTACCGCTTCCTTTACCAATTCTCCTGCCGGTCTTGCATGCAGGCCCATTTCATCATGTACTGTAAATGTAAATTTTACCATATTCTGTTTCTCCTTATTTTTCTAAAATAAATTCCAAAGCATCTGCAATCCCTGCCTCGTTATTTGACTTTGTGACAAAATCCGCCCTTTCCTTCAGAGCCGGAATGCCGTTTCCCATGGCAACGCCCATACCCGCTGTTTCAATCAGGGGAATATCCAGCTCATGATCGCCAAATGCAATGGTTTCCTCGGACTTTATATGCAGCTTTTCACAAATCTGCTTTAATGCAGTGCCTTTGCTGACGCCCTTTGGAAAAATTTCCAAAAATATATCCGCCGACCTTGCCATATCAATTTCCGGATTCTTCTGCGCGATAATTTCCCCAAAAATTTTCTGTATGGTTTCTGCAGGCGCCGCAAAAAGCAGTTTATTGGGCGCTTTTCCCTCCCGGTCCCATTGATCCGCCAGCTCGTTTGCATCCACAACCTCTGGCGTATAGGCGACAAATCCCGTTTCCTTTTCAATATAAATATCCCAGCCGGTTACAAACCATTCCTCTTCCCGGAAAATCCAAAGGGGAATTTTATAAGGTTTTGCAATGGTCTGATATAAATTTCGCATCGTCTCGTTGGACAAACACT
>CANODN010000193.1 GCA_947564765.1 uncultured Roseburia sp.
AAGTCAAGTTTTTTTTCGAAATTTTTTAAGTTTATCACAAATAGACAAAACGTATATTCTTATTTTTTCAAAATTTCCACAGTAATCTGCTGTTGATTTTTGTGGATAATGTGGATAACTTAGTGTATAACTCGTTTTTGTCCAATTTTCGGAATTTTTAAATGTGGATAACTTTCCACATTCATTCACAAAAATTTCAGTTCTTTTACATTTCTATTTACATTTTTTTACAATTTGTGCACTTTAACCAAATTGATACTTTTTATAACTATTGTTCCGCCCCAGTGCAGCCCCTTCCAAAAAACTTTTTATATACAGAGAATTTCAATGCAATTTCCTATTATATCCTCAGAACCTGTCGGCAAGAGCCTCGTTCAAATGTATAACAGCAAAAAAGGCATCCGGCCTGTCAAACGCGACAAATCCAAATGCCTTTTTCTTATATATTATATTTTAGAAAATTCTTCTGATTGCCAAAATCGGCTTGTAGTTTACCGGAGAAGTATACTTGATGCCGCTTTCCGGCGTACTTGCATGAACAATCGTATTGTTGCCGATATAAATTGCAACATGTCCGCTGTAGCAGATAATATCACCCGGCTGCATATCGGATACGCCGTATCCTACACCGCACATAGCAGCGGAGGAATGGGGAAGTCCTACACCAAATGCCGCATAGACCGACATAACAAATCCGGAACAGTCAGCGCCGTTTGTCAGGCTTGTCCCGCCGTATACGTAAGGATTACCTACGAACTGACATGCATAATTGGCAACTGCATTGCCGGTGGAGCTACCTGCGGAAGATGCCGGAAGGGTGGAACTGCCTTTTCCTGACTTTGATTTAGCCGTTGCTTTTTCTGCTGCTGCAGCTGCTGCCTGACGTTCTGCTTCTTCTTTGGCCAGACGGGCCTCTTCTTCTTCCTTAGACTCTGCCGTTACAAATTCAATGGATTTATTGACATAATCATTGGAAACATATCCTTCGCCTTCTTCAATGGAAACCTTTGTCCAGCCGTCTACGGATTCATCCGTTACCGTCAGCTCTTCCTGATCCGGAACCATGCCCAGTACGTCGGATTCCGTTGTAGGCTCTGTGCGGACAAACAGGGTTTCTGTCTCTACCGTCGCAACACGTCTGCTCACCTGTTTCGCAAGCTCTTCATTGTCGCGGACTACAAATTCACTTTTTACATAACCGGTCACGTTGCCGGATGTGATTTTATACCAATCGCCTTCTGTTGCTTCTACCGTGGCTGCCGAGTTGTTGTAAAGCTTGCCGACTACGTTACCCTCTTCTCCTGCAGCATCCCGGACATTGACATAGTTGTCCACCTGAGCAATGGCAATGTCTGCATACTCTGATTCCGGCTCTGCAGCCGCTTCCTGCGAAGCTGCCGACACGCAGTCTGCCAGATTCAATGAAATACCTGCCGAAGCAGTTTGAAATGTATTCTTAACTTCATCCTCCAATGCGATTGACATCATAGCAGGCGCTCCTGCAATCGGCATATCTGCACGGACTGCCGCCGGCAAACTGCCCAATGTAATCGTCGCTGTCATACAGCATGCTGCAATACGAAGAATTCTGCGATTCTTATTCATGAAATAATATCCTCCAAAATAATACGATGTTTGCCAGTATGTTACAAAATTATTACAATTTTTTACGTGGATATTATAACAAACAGCGGGTTTTGCGTCAAGTGATTTACGTTAATTTTCGAATGCTTCGGTCCGTAATTTCAATTCGGTGTTCCTTGTAAAGACGCCCTACCGCCCGTTTAAATGCATTTTTACTCATTTGAAATTCTTTTTTAATTACTTCCGGTGAAGCTTTATCGTTAAAGGGAAGCACGCCTGCATATGCATCGATCACCCTCATTACCTTATCGGCATCCGCGTCCATTTGCATATATGCTTTTGCCCGAAGCGTCAAATCCAGCTTGCCATCCGGCTTTATATTGGTAATTCTGGCCGTAACTACATCTCCTACCTGAAGCTTACTGCAATCCTCAAAGGCAGGAATCATTGCCGAATAAGTATCGTCTACAGCCACAAAGGTTCCGAAATTATCACTGAATTCATAGATTCTTCCTGACACCATATCTTCTTTCTGATAGGGAGAATCCGTCTGCAGAAGGTCATACAGGCCCTTCATGCTGGCGCAGAGCCTTTCACTTTTATCAATATATAAAGTAACTAAAATCTCATCCCCCGGTTTTACTTTTTTGGTCATTTCTTTGAAAGGAAGAAACAGATCTTTCTCCAGTCCCCAATCCAGAAATGCGCCGATGCGCCCGATTTCCAAAACCTTCAAAACGGCTGTTTTTCCCAATGTAAGCATGGGCTGACGCTTCGTCGCTATCATTCTGTCACTGGAATCTTTATACAAAAACACCTCCAGCCCGTCTCCGTCTAAGCTTCCCTCCGGCACCTGCTTTGCCGGCAGCAGGACTCTTTTTTCTTCTTTTCCCGGCTCTGCCAGATATACGCCAAAATCCACTTTTTTGACAATAACCAGCTTTTGCTTTTCTCCTAACTTCATCCTTCATCCTCCACAAACTCAATCACTGCATACGGTTCTCCCGATTCATTTTCCAGAGAAACCATAACCTGATGTTCCGTTTCCTTTACTTTCGGGCAGATCAGATCGGACAATACTGCCTCTTTTTTGTATTCGGCCCGAAGCTCCTTTACGAAAAAACCATCCGGCAGATATTCTTCTGCCATTAAAATATATTTGCTGTTGTTTACATGCTGATTGGTATCAATCTGAAATCTCCCGACCCGTATTGCCTCTTTGGCCTGCATGTTCTGCTGCAGCTGTATTTTCCGGTCCGAATATTTCATTTCATAAGGTTCTTCAAAGGGATATTTCTCTTTTACCTCTTTCGGAACTTTCACCGGGCGTTTATTCTCGGTATCCATATATACCCAAATGGAATTGGCGTAAGCAATCACTTCTCCTGCCGCATCTTCTATTTTAAAATTACGGTACCCCAAAAACGCCTTAAAGCCATACGGCCATGTGTATGCCCTTACCTTTTCACCCATTTTCGGATAACGACAGATCACTACCTGCCAGGAGGAGAGCACCCATGCTCTGTGATTCTCCTGTAAAAAATCCAGTCCCACTCCGATCTCTTCTGACTGAAACGTGCAGCAATCCTGCAGCAGATCCAGAATTGCAGGCAATGTCATATATCGATCCGCATCAATCTCACTGTATCTGACTATACTTTCAAAACAAAACATCTGCATACCTCCCTGTGAAAGAAAAAAGCACCACACAATGTGATGCTTTCCAAAACTGGCCCACAAGGATTCGAACCTTGAAATGACGGAGTCAGAGTCCGTTGCCTTACCATTTGGCGATGGGCCATTATTCTAACTTCAACTATTGTCACAACCGACAAACGCTATTATACATATAGAAATCCAAAATGTCAACACCCATTTTTAAATTTATTCACTTTTTTCGCATTTAGGAGAAACATTCCAGAAAACCGGCGCATCCCCTAAAAAATCCGAACCTCTTGATCAATGATCGCAAAATCAACTTCATCTCCCAAAATCAGCCCTGCACTGCCCCCTGTTTTTTCTGTAATTTCCTCTGTCAGCTTCTTCTCTGCTTCCTTTGGCGTTACAATATCTATTTTCACACTCTCCGCATAATCGGTCTGCAGAACCGGAATTTTTTGCTGGGCCAATATATATTGTATCTTTCCAAGACCGTTATAATCTGTCTGTATCGTCAGCTTTCTGCCCGGCCTTTTATCTATGATCCTGCTATGAGCAAGACCTTCCTGTACGGATTTCTGATAAGCCCGTACCAAACCGCCGGTTCCAAGCAGCGTCCCTCCAAAATACCGGGTAACAACGACTGCCGCATTATGCAGCTCTTCCCGAAGCAGTACATCCAGCATTGGCCTTCCTGCTGTCTGTGCCGGTTCTCCGTCATCTGAGCATCTGGTCAGCTCCTGATTGTCTCCAATTACAAAAGCGGAACAGTTATGTCTTGCATCCCAATATTTTTTTTTCATTTCTGCAATAAATGCGGCCGCTTCCTCTTCCGATCTCACCGGACGCACAGTAGCGATAAAACGGGATTTCTTTTCGATAATCTCGCCTTCACCGCCTTCATATACAATTTTCATCCTTCTTTTCTCCCTGCATACCCCTGCTTTGCTTTTGTCATCACGGCAGCGTAATTTTCCTTTTGTGATTCTAACATGATATTTTGTCGGAATCAACCAAAAAGGATACTTTTATTATCAGAAACTTTTTGCTATAATAGAGAATGAATGTGCTGTCATGCGCACAGTAATAATGAAATACCCTTCGGGTATCCCTTTATGTGCTGTAATACACACAGTAATAAT
>CANODN010000194.1 GCA_947564765.1 uncultured Roseburia sp.
CCGGCTCAATCATCCAGAATTCCGCAGCATGGCGGGTTGTATTGGAATTCTCCGCACGAAACGTCGGTCCAAAGGTATAAATATTTTTGAATGCCATGGCGTATGTTTCACCGTTTAGCTGTCCGCTGACAGTGAGATTCGTTGATTTCCCAAAAAAGTCTTTGGAAAAATCCACTTCACCTTCTGATGTTTTCGGAAGCTCATTCAAATCCAGTGTTGTCACACGAAACATCTCTCCGGCACCCTCACAGTCACTTCCTGTAATAATGGGCGTATGCACATACACAAAATCTCTCTCCTGAAAAAATCTGTGAATTGCATAAGCTGCAAGGGAACGCACCCGGAATACGGCTTCAAATGTATTTGTCCTGGGACGCAGATGGGAAATGGTCCGCAGATACTCAAAGGTATGACGCTTCTTCTGCAGCGGATAATCCGGCGCAGATTCTCCCTCGATCACTACTTCTTCTGACTGAATTTCAAAGGGCTGCTTTGCATTTGGCGTCGCTACAAGCTTGCCGGTCACAATGATCGCCGCCCCTACGTTTAATTTCTCCACTGCCGCAAAATTCGGCAGCGCATCATGGTATACCACCTGCAAAGGCTCAAAGAACGTTCCGTCATTGACCACAATAAATCCAAAATTTTTAGAACTCCGGATACTTCTCACCCAGCCTGCAATGGTAACTGTCTTATCCAAATACTGGTTTCTGTTTTTGTATAAATCCCGGATATTTACAATTTCCATACTCCACTCTCCTATTCTTCCGTACTTGTGACCGCTTCTGCAGCCTCTGTATCTTCTTCGCCTTTTGTATAAGTAACCTTTGCCTGTTTTGCAATCAGATCACAGGCTTTGTTTTCCAGATAAACCTTGTGAAAATAATTTTCTCCGACTTCTTTTGTAGAGCCTAAGCTTTCATATAAAGCTTCTTCGGAACCATATCCATTTGCCACGATATTGGAAATGTATGTGTCGTAGCCCTCCTGATCCACTTCCAGCTTTTCATTTTCTGCAATTGCCTCAAATATCAATTCCTGCCGTAAGCTTTCTTCCATATAAGTCCTGTTCTGCTCCCGGAATTCCTCCTCCGTAGTGCCGTAACTCGACTGCAAAAATTCGTTCAAATCTGTTCCGTCCGCACAATAATATGCACGGAAATTTTCGATATATTCTTCAACTCTTGTCTCCAACAAGCCTTCCGGAAGGGAATTTACAGTACATACTTTGGAAACGGCTTCAATCACTCGCGCGCGGATATCCGATTCCTTCTGCGTCTCCATTTGCTGCTCTAATTCCGTATTGGCAGTCGCATAGACCTCTTCTGTATTCTGCAGCTGGAAATTCTCCAAAGCATAGGCATCATCCATGCTTTCTCTGGTCACAGCTTTGCAGATTGCATTGACCGTAAATGTAAATGTCACTGTCTGGCCGTTTAATTCCTCGTTTCCGTAATCCTCCGGAAATGTCACATCACTGTCCACAGTATCTCCTACCTTAGCACCGATCAGTCCATCGGAAAATCCGTCAATATATCCGCTTCCTGCTGCCGCATTGGCATTAGCTTCCGTATCGATCAACTGATTCTCTGCGCTTCCGCCGTCAAAGGCAACGCCGTCTTTCTTGCCTACATAATTAACGTCTACAACATCGCCCTTTTCCACAACCGTTTTGCTTTCATCCGGCACATAGGGTTTAACGCTTGCAATCATCTGATCTACATAGCTGTTCACCGCATCCTCTGTGATCTGATAATCGGATTCGTTCAACGTAACATCCACATTCATGTAATCGCCCAGCGTTACATGATCCATAACATCATACGTGATATCAACGCTTGATCCGGATGCGCTTATCTCTGTACTTTCCTCTGTCGGCACCTCTGTACCTGTCTGCGCATTTTCTGCTTTGCTGCCGCAGCCGGCGGCGGCTGTCATTGCCATACATACAATTAAAATTGCTGTTATTTTTCTTTTCATTTCTTACCTCTCATATGTTTATTGACATAGTGATATTCGTCCTTCAAACGAACAATAATATTAACATATCACATTTTTGGAGAAAATAAAAGGTTTTATTGCTTTTTCCTGAAATCAATGTTACAATATTAGGCAGATTCCGTTACGATAAAGCCAATGCCAAACCGCAGCGGATTGTAAGAAGGAGGGTTTGATTGTGTCAACTGGTACTATTATATTATTGGTGATTCTTGCCGTATTGATCATTGGTGTGGTCGTCTTATACTTTGTGGGAAAGCGTTTACAGAAAAAGCAGGAAGCACAGCAGGAACAGATCAATGCAGCCGCCCAGTCGGTTTCCATGCTGATCATTGATAAAAAAAGAGTGAAAATGAAAGACTCCGGTCTTCCGGCTGTTGTAATCGCACAGACGCCGAAGCTTATGCGCCGGTCCAAAGTTCCCGTTGTCAAAGCAAAGGTAGGGCCAAAAATTTCTACATTTATATGTGATGCAGAGATTTTTGATACAATACCGGTTAAAAAAGAAGTAAAAGCCATCGTCAGCGGTCTTTATATTACTTCCGTAAAAGGTCTTCATCGCCCCATTGCTCCGGCAGAAAAGAAAAAACCAGGTCTGCGCGCCCGGTTAAAACGCAGGTACAACGAAGCCAGCGCCCAATTAAAGAAAAATAAATAAAAAATCAAACGGACAAGCCCGGTTATTCGGTTTGTCCGTTTTTATTTTGATCATTTCTCACATCTGTACGAATCAGGCAGAAATATGAAATTCCCCATTTTCCCTGGACTGGATCGCCATTTTAATGGTACAATCCGCCAAATGCTCATAATTTAATTCCAATGCATACCGAACATCTACCGATATGTCATTTTCTTCTTCTGTGATCTTAATATCCTTTGCATTAATTCCCAGCATCAGGCTTCCAAAAGGCGTCTCGTAGCAGGTAACATTTTTCTTATTTTTCTCAAATACCATATGTACGTTTGTAATACCTCTTTTGGTAATATCTACACAATCTTCCTGTAATTTGATAATATTCTTCGTCGTCCCCTCAAAGCCTTCCATAACCTCATCATAGATAATGTAATGTTTATTATTCTTCTTGTAGTAATCTCCCGCCGTAATCACTTCCACCGGTTCAGATCCCTCATTCTGCCTGGCTACCTGCAATCCGTTAATGGCTACCAATACATCCTTTGTCATAATCAGGTCTCCTCTCTTGTATTCCTGCCGTGACTGCTTAATCTGCAGACATTCTATCACAACAGGCAAAATAGTACAATATGAATTTCCGTTACAACATTTTCCTGCGTTTCAGGATAAACAATGCCAGAACGCAGATCGCTGCCGTCAGCAGACAGATAATGGCAAATCCGTGGGGTGTTGTAGATAATGGCATCCATTTTCCGCTGACATTCATTCCGTAGATTCCGGATATAATAGTAGGAATTGCCATAACCAGTGTAATCGAAGTCAAAAATTTCATAACGTTATTCAGGCGGTTGTTGATGATTGTCGATACCAGATCTCTGGAACCGTGAATGATATCCCGGTAAATATTGGTCATCTCAATCGCCTGCCGGTTCTCCACGATCACATCATCCAAAAGCTCCTTGTCCTCCGGATACTGTTTGATCCGCTCATACCGCGTCAGCCTGTCCAGTACGACTTTATTGGCACTCAGGGAAGTAGCGAAATAAACCAGGTTTGTCTCTAATTCGTGCAGATTGATCAAATCCTTATCCTCTGTCGTCTCTGTTCCCACCCTTTTCTCTACTTCACTTCTCTTTTTATCAATGGCACGCAAAAGCGCCTGATATAAATTTGCCGTACGGAGCAGTATCTGATACACAAAACGCATCTTTTTCTTTGTACTAAACCCTCTCATACGGTTATTATAGAAATAATTCAAAATCACGGTATCGTCACTGCACACCGTAACGATAGCATTGGATACCAGAAGAATGCCCAGCGGGATTGTCGTATAAGCTCTCTGTTCATTTCTGATCTCCTCAAACGGAATATCGACCAGTATTAATGTATAACCGTCCTCGATCTGCACACGGGAGCTCTCCTCTTCGTCAAGCGCTGCCCGGACATCTGCAATATCGATATCATAATACTCTGCAACTTCTGTTAATTCTTCCATATTCGGCGAAATCAGATTCACCCAGACATCCGGCTCAAATACTTCTTTCTGGGAAAGAATACCGTTATCTGTCTTATAAATTGTCTTCATATCCCGCCTCCGTTCTCATTACTATAAACAGCATTATTATTGGTACTTACGCTATTCTCTGCTACGTTAGGCCTT
>CANODN010000195.1 GCA_947564765.1 uncultured Roseburia sp.
AAAAAAATCCGGAAACCTGCTCATGGGTTATAATACATGCATTTTCGCTATGAAGAAGAACAAAATTAAATTATTGATTGTTGCTGAAGATATATCGGAGAATACCGGAAAAAAGATAGAAAAAGAAGCAAAGAAACATCAGGTTGCCTGCAGGGTGCATGGTACGAGCGATGAACTGTCGCAGATGGCAGGAACCGGAGGAAGATCCATCTTTGGGATCACGGATCAAAACTTTGCAGAAGTTATATTAAAAGAAATCGACAAGGATGGATGAACGGAAAAGGAGGAGTTCAAATATGAAAATACATGAACTGGCCAAAGAACTGGATATGGATGCAAAAGAGGTGCTGAAAAAAGCTCAGTCAATGGGGATAGAAGCAAAGGACAAAGACAGCACACTAAAGGATATTGACGCTACAGCAGTAAAAAATACAATGCTGAGAAGCAAAAGCGGCGCAGAGACAAAAATTGTAAAGGCAGCCCCCAAAAAGGCGGAAAAAACGGCAGGTAAAAAGGCAAAGATTGAAGAGCCAAAGGTGACCGTAAAGGCAGCCAAAATTGCAATTCCCCTTCAGCCCAAGGCGTCTAAGCATCCACAGACAAAACAGCAGGACAAAGCAGTGACCCAAAAGCCGCCCGTAGGAAAACCGGTTGTTTCAAAAGCTCTTGAGAGCAGACCAAAGCCTCCTGTAGGAAAGCCTGTTATCTCCAAAGAGCTGGAGGAGCGGAGCAAAAAAGCCCATTCAGCACAAAAGGCAGAACCAAATGCGCCAAAAGAAATTGCCAAGGCAAAGCAGCCGGATACCATTAAGGCTACAGCTGAAAAAGAAAAAAAAGCAGAGGCAAAGGCAGAACCAAAGGCTGCTGTCAAACAGCCTGAAAAGTCGGCGAAACCAGGTGAACGTCCTGTCATCCGTCAGGAAAGGCTGAAAATTATTAAACGTGCCGCAGAGGTTCATGAAGAAGAACGGCTCGCAAAGGAAAAGCGGGAAAAGGCAGCAGCTAAAGCAGCAGAAAAGAAGGCTGCGCCAAGAAAGGGCGAAGAAAAAACGGGCCGCAGGGATAATAAAGACAGAGACGGCGGAAAAAACCACAAATCAGGCGGCAGAGATGCAAACCGGTCTCAGAGAAGAGACGGCGGTCCTCAGGGAGGAAGAGCGGCAAGAAAAGAGCAGCCAGTGGAAGCTATGCCGGAAAAGCCATCCTCCCACAAAAAATCCGATCGCTCCAAGGACAAAGAGCGGGATAAGTTTGCAAAGCTGGAAAAGGGCGGAAAGAAAGGCGGAAAACTGCAGCAGGTACGCTCCCTGGAAAAGAAGGTTCGTGCCAAAAAGCAAAACAAGCCAAAGCCTGCTCCGGAAGTAGAAGTGGAAACTGTACAACTGCCAGCAGGAACGGTTGTCATCAACGTGCCAATTACAGTAGCAGGATTATCCGAACAGATTCAGGTCTCCGTATCCAAGATCATTATGACTCTGATGAAAATGGGCGTTATGGCAAATGTAAACCAGAATGTAGACGAAGATACAGTACTGCTTTTAGCAGAAGAATTAGGTGTAGCAGTGGTTATCGGTGAAGTGGAAAAAGAAGAAGAGGAAGAAGGTCTGGAAATCTTTGAAGATAAAGAAGAAGATCTGAAGCCGAGACCTCCGATCATTACCGTAATGGGTCACGTAGACCACGGTAAAACCTCCCTTCTGGACGCCATCCGAAAGACCAACGTAACCGCCTCCGAGTCAGGCGGAATTACCCAGCATATCGGTGCCTCCGAGGTTGAGATCAACGGACAGAAAATCGTATTCCTGGATACGCCGGGTCACGAGGCCTTTACTGCCATGAGAGCCAGAGGAGCCCACACTACGGATATTGCCGTACTGGTAGTAGCCGCAGACGACAGCGTTAAGCCGCAGACCATCGAGTCCATCAGCCACGCAAAAGCTGCGGGAGTACCTATTATCGTAGCCATCAACAAGATGGATAAGCCGGGCGCAAATCCGGATATCGTCAAAAAGGATCTGGCTGAGCAGGGCGTCCTGGTAGAAGACTGGGGCGGAGATGTAATCAGCGTACCGGTTTCTGCAAAGACAGGCGACGGAATTGTAAACCTGCTGGAAATGATCCTGCTGCAGGCAGAGGTGCTGGAATTAAAGGCAAATCCAAACAGACTGGCCCTTGGTACGGTGCTGGAAGCCAGGCTGGATAAGGCAAAGGGACCGGTTGCAAGCCTTCTTGTCATGAATGGAACACTGAAATCCGGCATGAGCGTTGTAGCGGGAACCTGTTCCGGTAAAATACGCCGCATGTCCAACCACAAAGGCGAAAAGATTCGTCAGGCAGGGCCTGCCACAGCTGTTGAAATCCTGGGTCTGACCGAGGTTCCTCATGCAGGCGATGAATTCAACGCAGTAAAAGAGGATCGCATTGCCAGGGAAATCGCAGAAAACAGAAGAGAAAAGAAGAGAGAAGAGGTTCTGGCAAGAAACGCCAGCACAACGCTGGAGGAACTGTTCTCGCAGATACAGGAAGGCGAAGTAAAGGAACTGAACCTGATCATAAAGGGCGATGTTCAGGGTTCTGTAGGAGCCATCGTTTCTTCGCTGGAAAAGCTGTCCACCGAAAATGTGCGTGTTAAAATCGTTCATACCGGAGTGGGCGCTGTTACCGAATCCGATGTCATGCTGGCAGGAACCTCAGATGCTATCATCATCGGCTTTAACGTAAGACCGAGCGCGGCTGTTACAGCAATGGCAGAGCGGGACAGCGTTCAGATACGAACCTACCGCGTTATTTACGATATCATCGATGATGTGGAAAACGCTATGAAGGGTATGCTGGATCCTGAATTTAAAGAAGTCGTTTTGGGAACAGTAGAAATAAGGGAGACCTTCAAGGTGCCGGGAGTCGGTGTCGTAGGCGGAGCTTACGTTACAGATGGAAAAGTAATGCGAAACGCGCAGATCCGGCTGGTACGCGACGGTATTGTAATCCACGAAGGAAAGATCGCATCCCTCAAGAGATTTAAAGACGACGCAAGAGAAGTGGCGCAGGGCTATGAATGCGGTATTGGTATTGAGAATTACAATGATATCAAAGAAGGCGACATCATCGAATGCTTCCAGATGGAAGAAATTAAACGAGACTAAAGGAGACTGATATTGCGCGCGGGGCGCAGTACCAGAGCAGGAGAATCATATGGGAAAAGGACACAGACCAGAGCGTCTGGGTGAAGAAATCAGAAAAATTATCAGCGATCTGCTGTTAAGAGAATTAAAGGATCCGAGGCTTGCGGGGGGAATGGTCAGTGTAACTGCTGTCAATGTGACGAGTGACGGCAGTTATGCGACCGTATTTCTGACCGTACTTGGACTGGGAAAAAAGGCAGAAGAAAATGAGACACAGATCCATGAAGATGTATTGGCAGCCCTGCGCAGTGCAAAGGGGCTGATACGGCGCGAAATCGGAAAGCAGGTTAAGCTGCGCCACGTACCGGATCTGATCTTTAAAATGGATACTTCCATGGAATATGGAAGACATATTGAAGAAATCATCGAGGGCTTGGATAAAGAATAAGGAACAAAAATTAAGAATGAACGAGAACAATTCACTGAAAGAAATCGGGGAACAGCTGCTTGATGCAAAGCGCATTGTATTATTTCCCCACATCCAGATGGACGGAGATGCTTTTGGCGCGGCTTCCGGGCTGTGCCGGGCGCTGCGAAACAGCGGCAGGGAGGCGGTGATCCTCCTGGAGGACAAAATTCCCGACTATCTGCAGTTTTTAGATTACGGGTATTGCACCATGGATCAGGAGCAAATGGAAGCACCGGATGTGTGCATATGTATTGACTGCGGAGAGACGAAACGATTTCCAAAGAGAGCGGAGGCTTTTTTCCGCGGCAAAAAGACTATATGCGTCGATCACCACGCCAGCTCCCAGCCCTTTGCTGATTACAATTACATTGACCCGGGGGTAGCGGCAACGGCGGAGATCGTGTACAGGCTCATAAAAGAAATGAATCTTGAGGTGGATCGGGAAACGGGTGAGGCGCTTTTTACAGGCATTTGTACGGATACTGGAAATTTCCAGTACTCCAATACAACAAAGGAAAGCCACCTGATTACAGCAGACCTTTACGATGCGGGAATTGATCATGCGAAAATCGCGGTAGAGCTGTACCAGAATATAAGTCTGAATAAAATCCGCATTACAAACCGGATCTTAGACACACTGGAACTCTTTGCAGGAAAGAGTGGAATACAAAGCTGGATTGAAGTCAATTAAAACTTCGTAT
>CANODN010000196.1 GCA_947564765.1 uncultured Roseburia sp.
GTGTGGCTTTCCTGGTTGGCGGTATAGTTGGACAAACACTCTGACTGGATACAGTTTCCTTCCATAAAGATGCAGGTCCCGGCGTTGCACACTTTGATGCACGGAATATTAAGCTCTTTTTCAATCAGATTGACACCGGAGGGCATTCTGCCGGAAACCAGTGCAACTGCAATACCGTTCTCTGCCGCTTTCTGCAGACTTTCTTTTGCTCTTAACGGAAGTTGTTTTTCGTCATTTAACAGCGTACCGTCGATATCGGTACAGATCAGTTTGTAGTTCATCTTCTTCATCCTTTCTCCGAAGCAATGACACATTCATGTTTAGCAAATTGTGCCGGATTTTCCGGTCACAATAGAAAGGAGGACACCGCAGAAGGGGGCAAGCACTGCGGAGACCGGCGGCAATGCGGCACAAATTGCTAATTATGAACATGTCATTGCTCCAGAACATCTAAGATTTTTCCGACATTTCTTCTGCCGTTGCGAATCCCCAGATTTAAGACAATGGCGCAGATCAATCCTGCCAAAATGGCGGCTATGCCAGGAATGCCAAGGAGCAGATTACGTGTTTCGCCAAACAAACCTGTATAAACGGCTGCAACTCCCACTGCAGAGATCCCAAGGGCGATTGCCCTCCAGTGCTGTATTCTTTTTAACGCTTTCATCTGCAGCTTTACCTCTTCCGATAATCTTCTTTTTTCCATGGCATTCATAACATTTCCCTCCTGATTTTTAATATGCCAGTCCCGGATTAAAGAATCCGATTACAACACCGATAAATGCGATTACTACCAGCAGCAGCATAACTTTAATGGGCGACATCTGCTTTTTGGACATTAAGAACCAGCAGATTACAATAAAAACCGCGGTCAAAAGTCCCGGAAATACTTCATCCAATTTGCTCTGCAGATCCAGGTAAACCTCTCCTGCCTCATTTAACAGGGAAAAAGAAGTTTTTACGCTGACCCAGGTTGCAGATACGGCGCCGATTACGATTCCGCCCAGTACGGATACGGAGTCACGGATTGCTTCACCCTGTGCGCCGATTAAAAATTCCACTGCTTTTGCACCCAGATTGTAGCCTTTGAAATACAGGAAACGCATGCCGAAATATGCAAACAGGTTCCATGTAATAATATAGAAGATTGCACCTAAGGGAGAACCGCCGCCGGACATTCCCATGGCAATTCCAAGTAAGATCGGAATGACCGTACCCACAACCAGAGAGTCGCCGATTCCTGCAATGGGCCCCATAAGACCTGCACGCAGACCGTTTATGGTTTCTTCATCCACATCATCCATTCCGTTTGCCCTTGCCTCTTCCAAACCTGCCGTCATACCTACGACAACGGTACCCAGCTGGGGCTCTGTATTAAAAAATGCGGTATATGTATTCATTGCTTCTGCTTTTGCATCTTCATCTGTATACAGCTCTTCTACCAGAGGCAGCATGGCGCAGAGATATCCAAATGTCTGCATATGCTCCTGGGAAAAACAGGTCAGATGTCCGTAATACCAGTTATGAAAGGATTTTAACAATGCCTTCTTTGATAATTTCTTTTCCATATCAGATTTCCTCCTCTTCTTCTTCGACTGCAGCCTCTACCCCTTTTACAGAGAGCATCTTGATTTTATAATTGATAATCGCAAACATACCTGCTACTACAGTTGCGGATACCAGGTTGATTCCCATGGATGCCGCCAGTACAAATCCGAATAAAAACGGAACAAAATCGGTTGCTTTCTTTACAATCTGCTTTAACAGAATCGCAATTCCCACACAGGGAAGTAAAGATCCGACTGTAAACAATGTCATCATTGCAATGCCGTCCATAGGCAGTGTGCTTTTAATCAATTCGACTACACTTGCTCCCAGCTTACACATAATCACAGTGGGGATGAAGGAGCATGCCAGATGAGAAAGCCAGGGAAGTCCCATATCGATCAGATATAATTTACGGTAGTCCCTCTTTTCCACTGCTTTCCAGCCCATATGCTGCCATACCAGGTTAATGGTCGCCGTTCCGTAAAATAATACCGTTCCCAAAGTTCCTACCATGGTGCCAAAGGAAGTTGCCAGCGCTGCGCCTTCCGAAGATGCTGCGCTTAATCCATAGCTGCTCAATGCTACCATTGCCAGTGGAATGCCGATGTAGCTGACTGCTCTGACATCCGCCGATACCGTTCCGCCCGGCGTAACCAGTGCAATGTAAACGACCTGCATGGCACAGCCTACTAAAACTCCCGTTGTGACATCTCCTAAAATCACTCCGCAGACAAGACCTCCGATTAACGGTCTTCCTAATGTGTAATTACCAATGGATGAACCGCCCATACCGGGCATACTTGATAAACAGGCAAACAGGCCCAATAATATTGCTTGTAACCAACTGATTTCCATATCTTTTCCCTCCTGTTCTTTCTTTTAGTGAAATCCGAATTGTCCTCTGAATTTTTTCCAGTTGCCGATTGCCTCTTCCTTTAACAGCGCAAATTCTACATTGTAACCGGCATTCATAATATGTTCCAGTGCATTCGCCTCTTCCTGAGTAATGGACTGGTTATTGCCCAGCTTTGTGGTGCCTGGTCTGTCGTTGCAGGGTCCGATGATGACCTGGTCAATGCCCGGCTTTAATCCCTGCTCCACCAGAATTTTTTCCATATCCAGAGGATTTTTTGTAATCAGGAAATAATTATCTTTGCTGTTTAATACCTTTTCACTTTTTTCTTTAAATTCATCTAAAGTCCAGACAAATGTCTTTTTTCCGCTTGCGCTTTTATAAGCGGATTTTAAAACCGGATTCTTTGCCGCTGCATTATTGACTGCAATCAATCCGTCACAGGGGTATTCCAACGCCCACCTGGTACATGTCTGTCCGTGAATCATACGATCGTCTACTCTGATAAAAGAAATTGCCATTTTTATTCCCTCCTATATCTCGTCTTCTGCTTCTTCGTTACTGATCTGAAACTGCTTTAATTCTTCTCTTGCCTCCTGCAGGAGCATTTCCACAAGCTCACCGGTATCCATGGTGTCTTTTGTGAGCACTGCGCTTAACACCAGCGGAAGATTCATACCGCCGATCATAACGGTCCGTTCCATAAGCCCCTGCTCTGCAATGACATTTGCCGCTGTGGTAAGGGGAGAACCTCCCACCAGATCCCCAAACAGCAGGATTTCATCTTCTTCTGTAATCTTGGAAATGCATTTGCGGACATTGTCTGCATACACCGTGGAGCTCATACCGTTTTCCAAGCTTGTGGAAAGAATGTCCTCTCTTCCCTCACCTGCGAGCATTGTCAGTGCGTTGTGCAAACCCGGTGCAAATTTTCCATGGCTGACTAAAACTACGTATTTCATCTTTTCTCTCCTCTCTTTATTATTGTAGGTTTTTCTTTCTTTCCTTAACTTCAAGTACAGTATAAAAAAAAGACGCCATATGTTCATCTTGCATATGTCATCTTTTTCTCATGACATTTCTCACAAAATCCTGTGACAAATGTCATATTTATTCTGTTTTGCGTTCTATCTTTTGCGTTCTGTCACTTCTCCAGAAACTTGTTAATTTTCCGGCTCCATATGATCTGTTCCATGCGCATATTGGAATTGCTTTCCATAATTGCCTTGACCGCCTTATCCACCTCCAGAACCGCCTCCTCATAATTGCGGAACCGGGGAGATGCTACCGCATGCTCCACTGCATCGCTTAAAATCTCAAGACTTAAAGGATTGCTGTCCCCTGAGCTTTCCATTAAACGCCGAAGTGTTTCATCGGATTCCGTCACCTCTTTTAAAACGGAAACGCCTTCGGAATAATCAAAAATTTCTGACTGTATCCCGGCATCCTGTGTCAGTATTTTCATAAAATCCCATGCATACCGGGTATTCTTTGTAGATGCATTCATGGCAATCCGCAGCGTATCCAGTGTGGAGACGTTTTCTCCGCTGGGTCCCTTAGGCATTGGAATACAGCCCCATTCAAAGCTGGAATATTTCTTAATGCTCAAAGGATATGGTTTGTAAGCCCGGTATTCCGAAAAGGACATGGGCCAAAATGCTACATTTCCCAGATCAAAATCTCTGGTTGTGGCAGTATATCCGCTGTTCAAATCATTCAGTTTCTCTATAAAAGTAAGCGCAGGCTCTACTCTTTCATCTGACAGACAGCACTTTGTTCCGCTTTGGTCAAACAGGCTGACTCCATTGGATTCAAAAGCCTCCTCCCAGGTATAATCCAAAACGCCAAACTGATCGATGATTCCATTT
>CANODN010000197.1 GCA_947564765.1 uncultured Roseburia sp.
CATTCACGGAAGTCGTATAGACGCCTTCCATGGTTTTCTGATATTCTTCCAGACTCAGGCTGCTTTTCGCCTTCGTTCTGGACATAAGCCTTCCTGCTCCATGGGGTGCGGAATAATTCCATTCCGGATTTCCTCTGCCGACGGCCAATACACTTCCATCTTTCATGTTAATCGGAATCAACACTTTTTCTCCGTTATGGGCTGCGATCGCGCCCTTTCTCAAAATCATCTCTTCCGTATCAATATAATTATGAATTGTGTGGAAGGCTTCACCTCCGGCCATTTTTGTCCGCTCCAGAATAATTTCCGCAATTTTCTCTCTGTTTCTGCGGGCAAATGCCTGACATATTACCACATCATAAAGATAGTCCTCTAAATATGTTCCGCTCAGATAGCAAAGGTCCTCCGGCATACTTGTTTCTGCTTCATAAACCTGCCAGTGGAGCTGCTTTAACGCCTCCTGAATTTCCTTCCTGCGTCCCTGCTCCTTATAGGTTTTGATGATCTCATCCCTTTGCTTTAAGTAATCTCCATAGCCTCTGCTTAAATTCACTGCAAGCTTCTGATAAAGCTCCGCTACCTGCTTTCCAAGATTCCTGCTGCCGGAATGAATAATCAGATATTTCTTTCCGTCCGCTGCCTGATCAATTTCGATAAAGTGGTTTCCTCCGCCCAAAGTGCCCAAAGACCTCTCAAGCCGTTTGGTATCCTTCAAATCCCGGTAGCAGCGCAGCTTCGTCAGATCAAAACGTTCCTGCCGTCCTTCCCAGACATTTTTTCCGGAAGGAATAAAATGAGCCGCCTCGTCTACTTTTTCAAAATCGATATCAGCCCTGCCCAGATCTACGGTATACATGCCGCATCCGATATCTACGCCAACCACATTTGGTACTGCCTTGTCTGTGATTGTCATTGTCGTCCCAATGGTACAGCCTTTTCCGGAATGTACATCCGGCATAATTCTTATTTTAGAGCCTTCTGTCATCGGATAATCACACATACGTCTGATCTGCCCGACAGCCTCGTCCTCTACTACTTTTGCATAGCAAAGAGCTGTATTTACTTTGCCTTTGATCTCCAGTATGTTCATAATGTTTTCCTAATCCTTTCATCGGATAAATATATCAGGCGTCTGTCCGTTTTCTGACGCCTGGTTACCCGTCAGTTACTGTCAATAAAATTGAAAAAACCGCCTGTCATGTGTTTCTGCACAAGATAAGCGGTTCTGAAAATCTATGTATTCGGTTGCTGTCTCTGCCGTTATCCCGGCAGCCTTACGTCCTCTATCACAGTTTTTCGTATGGATCTTATCTTATCAGAACACGCAGAATCAAAGCTCCGTTTTTCCTGTTCAAACGGCGCATTCTGTAAGCTTTCCAGATGCAAATAGCTTTTACGAATCACTGTAATCATCTTTTTTCCTTCCCCGGATCTGTTCCCAAGATCCGCCTTTCTCGTTCTATATCGTACTATAGCACGACTTTTTTCATATGTCATTATACTTGTAGTATAAAATCGTTTTTAGCCCGGAAGCAATACCTTTAATCCGGCGCCAAACAGCTTTACTCCTGTCGGAATCAAAATTAACGTACAGCAGCATACCAGACCAACTGCCCAAATCACCAGCGCAATCGGCACCTCGATGACCAGCCATACACATGCTTTCAATACAGCTCCTGTAATTTTAAACCCGATCCATAATAAGAATGCCAGTATTCCTGACATAATCAATAATCCTAACATTTCGTTCCTTCTTTCTGCATATTGATGATGCGGAATTAAAATTTCATATTTACAATGCGGCTGTGAAGTATCCGGCAGCTTTTTGTGAATCCCATTTTCATAAGTTCATTTACATTTGAGCACTTATCAATATCCCTTTGATTTCTTCTTCTAAGAGTTTTTGCTCCTCTATTATTTTTTTGACCTCACCTTCGATGTCCTGCATCATATTATCGCTGGTCAAAGCCTGCTCTGTAAGACTTGCAGCGTTCTCCTTTGCATTCTCTGCCGCAGCTTCTGCTTCTGCTCTATTCTCCCTCGCTGCCTCGATGCGCTTCTCCAGTTCTTCTTCTTTTTCATTCTGCTTTTCTGCAGACTCTTTTGTCTCTTCTGCTTTTGTATCCAGTGTTTCTTTTGCATCATCAAGCAGCATAGAAATTGCCCCATCAGAAGCCGCTGCCATAAGTTCCTCTGCTGATTTTTCTGCATCCACCATTCCATGGGATTTTAACCGTTCCAGATCAATCATACGAACTACGAAAGCAGATGCATACCTCTCAAGATTATTCCTTTCAATTTCTGTTTTATAAAAATCAACATTCACATAGGCTTCCATGGCCAGCTTCTGATACTCTGTCTGCTCTCCCATATTTTCAAGGCGCTTCTCCTCTTCTTCTGTCAATTTTCCGGCCGAACTGCCATGTTTTTCTATGTCGTATGCTTTCATTAAAAGCTCTAAATCCGCCTGCTCCTGACTATCATCTGCAACATCGTAATCCTCTTTTGCCTGCGCCATTTTCTGTCTGTTCTCCTGTAAATATGCCTGGTGGCTCTTAATTTTATCCTGAAGCTGCCGGATGTTTTCTCTGATTTTTTCCACATTTCCATCCAGCTTCATCTCTGATTTATGGACTGTGCTGACAGTATGCATTGCTTCTTTTTGATGCAGCTGCTTTTTCCTTGCAATCTGGTCTTTGATGCTCATATTCTGATTATTTCCGGAAAAATCTCCTAAATATACGGCTTTATTCTGCGGCATAATTTTCATAACAGTACCCCCTCCCAAAAGTGATAATCCCTTTTATTTTTATATCGACGGTTTTCCTTTAAAAATAAACTTTCTTTTGTATTTTTTACCTGCTTTGCGTTTTAACCGTGCCAGCGTTCCCAAATTTCTACGGCAAAAAGGAACTGCCGTTCTTGACAGTTCCTCTTTCGGCTTCTGCATGTTTTTCAATCATTTTTATAATCCCGTACCTGTCTGTAAGTCTTTATAAATCGGATAATTTGCCGCCTCTGCCCGGATGCCGTCTGATTTATCCAGAATAATCCGTTCCTTTTCCTTTCAGCATATCCTCATAGCTGTCCATTACCATTTTGCGTATTTCTTTTTCATTTTCCTCCAAAACGGCTGCATAGTCAGCCTGTTCCTTATCAAAAACCATTTCCATATATAACAACATCTTACCTTTCTATATGACAATTTTCAGCTTGGATATATCATATCATTTTCCACTAAACGCTGCATCCCCATGTTCATTATTTCAACCATATTTGCAGACATATTGACCTATATCTGTTTTGGTATCAAATTCAATTGGAGTGATAATTTTTATTCTTTTGATTTTTTAGCACACAAACAAATTTATGCAACTTGACAGAAACATTTTACTTTATAGATGTATTGTATCAATTGTCATGCTTTTTATACGAAAAACCAAAATCCACAGGATAAGAAACCAGAAACATCTCATCCTGCGGATAACTCTGCATAAATCTTTAAAAATCTTCCAGAATTGCTATGATCCAGTGGAACATAGCAAATAGCATAACCTCTGACACCCGACATTTTATCAAAATCTCAGGAACAATTACATTTCCGCTTTTTGAATTTCCTTTTTATACAGATCTGCTATATAAGACGGGCCGTTCCACCAGAATTTTGACGGTTCATCATAAAGCAGCGCTCCCGTCTTTGATGCAACAAAATCTTTTAATGCTTCTGCCGGCTCAAGCTTTAAATCATGCACCAGTTCTTCCACAACCAAAGCAACGGTTGCATCCACCGCAAACTTCTTCTGCTCTTCCGTGACATCCCTTAATTTTTCCATATCTTCTCACTTTCTATAAATGACAGGCAGTTTAAGCCTTCCTCTGTCCGGAAACAGAACTGATCCTGCAGGCGTTCCGGAATCAATCTGCTGATGCACAGACGATCTGCCTCTGCGCTTCCAACTGCACCGTAGGCTCCGATTAAATAAGTCAGGATTGTAACATTTGTTGCGTCATCCGCAATTTTTCCGGCTATCACATCATAATTCTGCATTGCTTTCAGAACATCCGGAAATGTATCTGCCTTTCTGTTTCCTACGACACAGTGAAGCCAGTCAGCATCGGCGTCCTGAAAGATAAGTTCCCTTATATTTTCACAATGATGATAACAGAAGGTTGAAACCATGCCGTATCTCTGGTCTTCTGCAATTATCCTCCACAACAGTGATTTCTCCGCAGATCCGCACCAGGCCCCGGCCGTCCTCCA